>JAFYTP010000001.1 GCA_017558775.1 Bacteroidales bacterium
CTCCTTTCGGCGGCGGAGAATCTTGCGGAAATGGTGATGGAGAAGCTCGCCGACCTCGCCATGTTTTCCCGCGCCAATATCATTTTCAGCGCGATCCACACCCATACCGCGCCGGAAGTCCGCCCCAAGGCGGGGTACAGCGCCGAATATGCGGATTTCGTCGACGCGCAGACCGCGCGGGCCCTGCGGACGAAGTTCAATGATGCGCTTCGGGCAAGCCTTCGCGCAGGCGCCGCAGGCGGTGCACTTGGATTCGTCCACGACCGGAAGGCCGGTGGCGGGATCCATGGAAAGGGCGCCGAACTGGCAGGCGGCCACGCAGTCGCCGCAGCCGAGGCAGCCGTACGCGCAGCCCGTGTCACCCGTGTACAGGGTCGATTTCACGAGGCAGGAAGCGAAGCCATCATAGTCGTTCACGCGGGGGCGGGCCTCGCAGGTGCCGTTACAACGGACGACGGCTACCTGAGGAGCTTTCGCCTTCACCTCGTAGCCGAGGATGGACGCGACCTTCGCCATGACGTCGTTGCCGCCGACCGGACAGTAGTTGTTGTCCAGGTTCGGGGCCTTGACCGCCGCCTCGGCGAACGCCCGGCAGCCGGCAAAGCCGCAGCCGCCGCAGTTCGCGCCGGGCATCACCTTCTCCACCTCGTCGATGCGCGGATCCTCCTCCACCTTGAACTTCTTCGCCACAAGGAAGAGGACGAGCGCGAGCAGGACGCCGAGGACGGTGATGATCGCAATGGTCCAGATTACAGTGTTGGTCATATAAGAATTGTTAAGTTTTATTTTATTGTTGGATGGTGAACACGTACTCGTTACGGAGCTTGTCCCTGAAGAGCCACACCCCGAAATAGTACACGCCCACGGCGGCGATGCCCGCGAGGCCGGCGACCGCTTCCGAGACACCCAAGGCGATGAGCCCGAGCGCGACGGCGAGCAGCACGACCAGCGGGAGGAAGTAGGCGATCCAGACCGCCTTCATCCCCATCGACGCCTTCAGGACTACCTGCACCTCATCCCCGACGCCATAGGTGGCGTGCGGATCGGTGGGTACCTGGATGGCTTTCTCCGTGTATTCGGAAAGGCCGCAAAGGCCCGCGGCATGACATTCCGAGCAGGCCGAATGCGAAACGATCTGCACTGTAGTCAGTTGCGGATTCATCGACACGACCTTGCCGGTATGCATCACCTGTTCTCTCATTTTACCTTCTTGGAGGAAATAAGCGCCGTAAAGTCGTGGGCCAGACCGGAATAGGACGCGAGCCGGCCGTTCATCGCGCCGACCTTGAGCGGCGCCATGAAGGCAATCGGAACGCGGTTATCATCGTCAGAGAACCACAGGTAGGCGTCCTGGTTGCCCTCGAACACCTCACCCTTCTTCAGGGACAGGCCGAACTTCCGGGCAGCGATGGTGCCGATGCCCCGGATGTACTTGTTCTCCTTGCCGATATAAGTCAGGTTCGCCACCTGCACTTCCTTGTCGATGGCGATGGAAACCTTGTAGACAGTCCCGGGCTTGAGGTTCGGGAAGTCCATCCGGCGGGCGTAATAGAACAGGGCCGTGACATCGTAAGTGCAGTCACCGTAAGGAATGTCAATCGATTCCTGCTCCTTGTCCCAGTAGGCCACATTCGCGTGGATCTTCCCCGCCTTGCGGTCATAGATATAATCGTTGATGGCGTGGTAGTCCCCTTCCTTGCTGTCCCGGTGGAACTTGCGCGGCTCCACCCCCTTGAGGGCGAACCACGACTCGAAGGTCTCGCGGATCTTGAAGAAGACGTCGAAGAACGGCGCCGTCTGCATGGTCAGGGCGGTATGCCACACTTTCTCCCCATTCAGGTTTTCCTGGCCGACGGTCAGGACGCCCTTGGCCACATCGGTCTGCACCGCGTGCCAGTTGTAGGAGATATTGAAAACGATTTTCTCGCCGGACTTATACGGGTCCACGCCGTCGGTGCGCGCGGGAAGGCATTTTCCACCCTGTGCGAAGGCGGCGGCTCCCATCCCCAGCAGGAGGATGGAAAGGAGGGTTATGCGGAGAGTTTTCATCATCAGAACGGTTGGTTGGGATCGTCAAAGCTGTAACTCTCGGCGGAAGCGGCAGGCTCGCTGGCCGCGCTCACATACGGGCGCTGGGCCTGGATATCCAGGGACTGGTCGGGTTCGACAAACTTGACCTGACCGGCCTTGTATTTCATCTCGATGTCGCACACTTCGCCGTTTCTGTGCTTTGCTATCACAATCCATGCCTTTTCCTTGTCGGCCGGGTCTTCGGACATGCCGGTGAACTCCGGACGGTGGATGAAAATGACCATATCGGCGTCCTGTTCGATGGATCCGGACTCACGGAGGTCGCTCAGCTGCGGCTTTCCGAGACCGCCGGTACGCTTGACCACGTCACGGGACAGCTGGGAAAGGGCGATGATCGGGATATTCAGTTCCTTGGCGGTGGCCTTGAGGGTACGGGAGATGGCGGCGACTTCCTGTTCGCGGAGGCCGCGGAGCTCCACCGGACCCTGCATCAGCTGCAGGTAGTCCACCACGATCAGGCGGACCTGCTTCTGCTTGACGAGGCGCTTCGCTTTCGCGCGGAATTCCATGATCGGAATGCCCGGAGTATCGTCGATGTACAACGGCGCTTTCGCCAGCTTCTTGAGGGTGTATTCCAACTGCTCCCACTCGAAGGCTTCCAGCTTAACGCCGCCCCGGATCTTCTCGCCGGAGAGGCCGGATTCGGTGGTAATCAGACGCTTACCCAGCTGGTCGGCCGACATTTCCAGGGAGAAGACGGCCACCGGCATGTTGTGATCCACCGCCGCGTTGCGGGCGATGTTCAGGGCGAAGGCGGTCTTACCCACGGACGGACGGGCCGCCAGGATGATGAGGTCGGACTTCTGCCATCCCTGGGTGACCCTGTCGATGGAAGGGTAGCCGCAAGGGACGCCGGAGGGGCCGGTAATCTTCTGCAGTTCCTGCAGGTTGTCCATCACCGAGTTGATGATGGAGCCGATGTCCTTGACGTCGTGCTTGTCGTTCGTCTGGATGGCCTCGAAGATCTTCGTCTGCGCGTTGTCGATGAGATTGTCCACGATGACCGTCTCGTCGAACGACTCCCGGAGGATGTCGTAGGAGGCGGTAATCAGGTCGCGCTGGATCGTCTTCTGCTTGAGGATCTTGAGGTAATACTCGATGTGGGCCGCCGCGCCGATGTTCTGCGACAGGTCCGCCAGCACCACGGGTCCGCCCACCGTCTCCAGGTTCCCCTGGCTGCGGAGTTTTTCGGACACGGAGATCAGATCGATGGCCACGTGTTCGTTCACGAGCGAGGACATCGCCTCGAAGATCATCCGGTGCTTGGGGTCGTAGAAGCAGGACGCAGTGAGTTCCTCCATGGACTCGTCGATGACCGACGGTTCCACGAGCATCGCACCCAGGACAGCCGCTTCAACATCCAGGGCCTGCGGGGGTTTGTTCCCCATCAGGGTCTCCAGATTGACTGCCTGATCTTTCTTTTTCCGGGAATACTCAGGCATACTCGGGAGAGACGACTATTCGAAATCCGGGTTGATGATGATGCGGCCGCAGTGCTCGCAGATGATGAGCTTGCGGTTGGAGGCGATCTCCACCAGGCGCTGCGGGGTGATGGTGTTGAAGCAGCCGCCGCAGGCGTTGCCGCCGAACACGGAAACCACGGCGAGGTGGTTGTGCACGCTCTGGCGGATACGCTCGTAGGCGCTCATCGTGCGGGCGTCGATCTTCGCGGCGCAGGCGTCGCGGCGCTCCTGCAGGACGGCTTCCTCCTTGGCGGTGGACTCCACGATCACGGCGAGCTCTTCCTTCTTGGCCTTCAGGTCCTCGGTACGGATGGTGATATGGTCCTTGAGGTCCTCGAGGTCGGCCTTGCGGGCGGCGATCTCGTAACGGGTGTCACCGATGTTCTTCTCGTCGATCTGACGGAGGAGTTCCTGGTTCTCGATCTCCTTGTTCAGGGAATCGTACTCACGGCTGTTGGTGATGGTTTCGAGCTGGCGCTGGTATTTCTCCACGGTGCTTTCGTGCTCGGCGATGGAGAGCTTCGCGTCGGCGATGTTCCGGTTCAGCTGTTCGATGACGGCGGAGAGCTGGGCGGAGCGGGCCTTGAGGTCGGCGATTTCGGCCTCGAGGACCTCGACCTCAGCGGGGAGTTCGCCGCGCAGCTGGATGATCTTGTCCATCTCGGAGTCGGCCGCCTGGAGTTCATAGAGGGTCTTGAGCTTCTCGGCGACGCTCATCTCGGAGTCTGCGAAGGTCTTCTGCAGGGAGACGAAAGTTTCGTGCTGGTCGATCGGAGCGTCGATCTTCTTGACGGTTTTCTTAGTTGCCATTTGGTCTTGTATAAATCGATTTATAGTATTCAATAGTATCGGACCGGATTGCTCCGTCCGAGACACTCGCTTTTGCGGACTGCAAAGGTAGGAAATTTTTCGCTGATAACCTTACATAAAATGTCCACAATGTCCACCTCGCTCTCGAAGTGGCCGATATCCATCACCATAAATCCCTCCGGCGTGAAGAAGTGATGGTACGAAATGTCTCCCGAAATATACAGTTGGGCGCCCGTCGCGCGGGCCGCGTCCACCTCCGACGCACCGGACCCGCCGCACACGGCCACGCGCTCCACCCGGGCAACGGGTTTCGAGGCGCGGACCGCCTTCAGGCCGAATTTTTCCTTGACAAAGCCGATGGCTTCCTCGCCCGTCATCGGCTGCGGGAGGGAGCCTACGGCGCCGAAGCCGTAGTTCCCTTCGTCCTCCATGATGGCGATATCTTGCAGGCCCAAGCGGCGGGCCATCGCCCCGCTCACCCCGGCGATCACCTTGTCGGCAGTGGTATGGGCGGCATAGACGGCCACATTGGCCTTGACGGCTTTAATGACGGCATCCGAGACGGGATCCCCGCCCTGAATGCGTTTCAAGCCCCTGAAAATGAGCGGATGATGGGTGACGACCATGTCGCAGCCGGCTGCGACGGCTTCGTCGATGAGTTCCGCTGTGCAGTCGAAGCCCACCAGGACGGCATGGACCTCATCCTCGGGCGAGCCGATGCAGAGGCCGCTGTTGTCCCATCCCTCCTGGATGCCCAGGGGGGCGAACGCCTCGATGGCC
>JAFYTP010000023.1 GCA_017558775.1 Bacteroidales bacterium
CTTCACGCTGCGGCTCTCGGAACCGTTGTTGGTGTTGTGACCGCCGTAGTAATAGCCGATGTACGGAAGCAGGTTCTCACCGTCCGCGGACATGCGGTTATTCAGGTAGTAAGGCAGCAGGTCGCTATAGACGGAACGCTGGGAATAGTAGTTACCGTCGAAACGGACCGTGGTGTTGATGGCCTTGATGCGCGGGAAGTCGACCACCCACTCCACACCGGCACGGGTGACGGGGTTGTCGTCGTTATCCTCGGTGTAGGTCGGGATGAACTGGCTGCGGGTGATGCCCGTGAGGGTGGTGGAAGGAAGGGCGCCGGTCTTGTCGCTCACCGTCACGACACCGTTCTTGTCGATGGAGAAGGCTCTGTTATCGACCGGGATCGGGTTGCCCTGGACGGCGTTGGGACCGGTGTAATAGTAGGAGAAGCGGTTGTACTGCTCGATTTCGCTGTACGCGCCGATGGTCTTGGTGTAGTAACCCGCGAGGGAGATGTGGGTTCCGCCCAGGTTCATATCGACACCGACTTCCGCCTGATGGTCACGCTGCCACACGAGGTCGGGGTTGTAGGTGACCGTGCGGGGCATCAGATAGTTGGCCATATAGACCGTGTTGTCCGCCGAAGCGGTGCTGCGGAAGACCTCCATGTCGGTGTAGCCGGGAGCCGGATACAGGACCGCGAAGGAAGGCTGCTTGGAGGCGACGCCCCAGCCGGCGCGGAAGGACAGTTCCTTGAAGAAACGGTCGCGGTGGCTCTTCGTGGTGAAGACGGTCCACTTCGCGTTGAAACGGGGAGAGATGCTGGAAGTGACGCCGTAGGCCGATCCGGGAACGACGGTGTTGTCGTTGCGGAGGCCGGCGATGAGATTCAGGTTGGAGTCGTCCGTGAAGCGGTACATGAAGTTATCCTCGATGTACGCCGCGACGTTGGACATCGTGGGGATGTCGCAATAGCGGTACTCGCGCCAGGTCGGAGCGGTTTCGGGCTCCTCGGCCCAGGTGCCGATACCGAAGTTCTTGTCGGCGGTCCACTCGGCGCCCACCTTGACCTTGTTGTTGATCTTGCCGATGTTCTTGGCCCAGTTGGCCTTGAGGGAGACACGGAGGTTCAGGGGACGGTCGTCATGAGCCATCGTGTTGTACCAGATGCCGGGGGCCAGCATGACGGCGAGGTTGTCACCACCATTGACCCAGGGAGTTCCGAGGTAGTATCCCTCTTCCATGGCGTGCATGCTCACGCTGCTGACGGACTCGGAGTAACGGCTGCGGGAACGGGAGCGCTTGTCGCTGTAGACGGCGGAAGCCATGAACTCCACATTGGTGATCCACTTCTTGCTGAGCAGCCAGTTGGCGGAGATGTTGCCGCGGAGGGCGTCGTCCCTACCCGTGGAGAAGGTCTCCAGCATACGGTCCGGATCGGCCTGGTTGTCATAACCGCCCAGGTTGCCGGTGATGCCGGCGGAGAAGCGCAGGGGCTTGTCCGCGAAGAAACCCTCGGCAAACTGCCGGCTGTAGTTGAGAGCCAGCTGCTTACGGTCGTAGGAAGTGAACGGGGACATCTTGTTGCTGATGGAGCGGGTGTACTCCAGCGTGGAATTGAGCACGCCCCGGGAAGCGCCGGAACGCGAGGTGCCCAGGCTGAAACCCTTGTTCAGGGAGACCTGCTTGGTCAACGGGCTGGTGGACATGGTCAGCGTCCAGGGAGTCTTACCACGCTGGGTGTTGATCTTGACGACACCGGCGGACATATCGCCGTATTCCACGGAAGGGACACCCGTGATGACTTCCACGGACTCCACGTTGGAAGAGGCGATGTTGTTGGTCGCGACACCGGACACGCTCGTGAAGGAGGCGTTGTTCGTGAGACGGACACCGTCCACCTCGACGGCCGTGCTGAAGGAGCCGCCGCCGCGGATGGAGAACGTCTGGGTGCTGGTCAGGGTCGATGCGCCCGTCTTACCGCCGGGAAGCAGCGCGTTGATGTCCGTCACGTTCATGACCTGGACATGCTCGAGGGCCACCTTGTCGATGGTTCTCGAGGTCGCGGCGGAGTTGGAATTCTCCTTGGCCGTCACGACGGCGCTTTCCAGACTGAGGTTGTCAAGGACCAGGCGGAAGCTCACGGTGAGGTCTTTGTCCACGGTGATTTCCTTGGTCAGAGTCACATAGCCGAGGCAAGAAACGGAGATCACATTGTTTCCCGCCGGCACGTTCTTGATTGTGAACGCGCCTTTCGCATCGGCAACCGCCCATTGCTCCGAAGACTGGAGGACAACGGTGGCAAATTCGACAGGCTTGTCGCCTTCCACATCCGTAATCGTTCCAGAAACGGTGTAGTTCTGGGCCAACAGGGACGCAGAAAGCAGCAGCGTGACGAGTGAGGTCACAAATTGCAGTTTCATTTTATATAGTTGGTTTCAATAAGTTACACGCATAGGCGCACTGTAACGGGTACCAAATATATAAAATTTATCACAAATAAAAAATTTTTAAAGACTTCCTGTATAAAAAACCATTTATATGCATGATTATATAATCGAAAAGAATCCTTACCTTTGTATTATGGCAGAATCGAATTTCATAGACTACGTGAAGATTTTCTGTGCGAGCGGACACGGCGGAGCCGGGTCGATGCACCTGCACAGGGCGAAATACGTTCCCAAGGGCGGTCCCGACGGCGGTGACGGCGGCCGGGGCGGCCACATCATCCTGCGGGCGAACCCGCAGTTCTGGACGCTCATCCACCTGCGCTACCGCAAGGTGGTGCGGGCCGAGAACGGAGAACCGGGCGGAGCGGCCCTGCGGAAGGGCAAGAACGGCACGGACATCGTGCTGGAGGTCCCGCTGGGCGTCGTCGTGAAGGACGCCGAGACCGAGGAAGTCATCACCGAGATCGTGGAGCCCGGCCAGGAGTACATCCTGTGCGAGGGCGGTCGCGGCGGCTGGGGCAACGACCACTTCAAGTCCCCCACCAACCAGACCCCGCGCTATTCGCAGCCGGGCGAGGAAGGTGTCGAGGGCTGGTTCATCCTGGAACTGAAGGTGTTGGCCGATGTCGGCCTCGTGGGCTTCCCGAACGCCGGCAAGTCCACCCTCCTCGCCGCCATCACATCGGCAAAGCCCAAGATCGCCAATTACGCCTTCACCACCCTGGAACCGAACCTGGGCATCGTCAAGTACTATGACGACCGTTCCTTCGTGATGGCCGATATCCCCGGCATCATCGAGGGCGCGCACGAGGGACGTGGCATCGGCACGCGCTTCCTCCGCCACATTGAACGGAACTCGGTGCTGCTGTTCATGGTCGCGGCCGACGAACCGGACGTCGCGAAGGCTTACGAGATCCTGCTCAGCGAGCTGAAGGAGTACAACCCCGAACTGCTCGTGAAGGACCGCGTCCTGGCCGTCACCAAGACGGACCTCATCGACGAAAAGGAGCGCAAGAAGATCGAGAAGAAACTGCCGGCTGACATCCCGCACGTCTTCATCTCCTCCGTCGCGCAGACCGGCCTCAACGAGCTCAAGGAAGAGCTCTGGAAAGCCCTGAACAAGTAACGGAATGCTGGACCGGCTCATCGGCATCGACCAGGACATCACCCTCTGGATCAACAGCTTCCACAGCGCGTGGAGCGATCCCGTCTGGATGTTCTTCTCGGACGTCCGCATCTGGTTCCCGGCCTATGGGGCCATCATGGCGGCGATGATTTACCGCCTGGGCTGGAAGAAGGGACTCATCGTCGTCCTTTCCTGCATCCTGACCGTCGTGCTGACCGACCAGATCTCCTATCACATCAAGGAAGGCGTGGACCGCCTCCGGCCCTATTACACGACCGAACTCCTGCAGCGCGGCCTCCACTGGCCCCTCAACCGGCACAGCTACTTCGGATTCTTCTCCGGCCACGCCAGCAATACATTCGGATTCGCCATCTGCTCATTCTTGGGATTCCGCCTCAATGACCGCACCTGCCGATACAGGATGTACGGCTGGGGTGTATTTCTATGGGCTATACTCGTCTCCCTGAGCCGCATCATGATGGCGGCCCATTTCTTCGGAGACGTAATGACAGGCGTATTCTTCGGCCTCGCGGTGGGCCTGCTCATGGCTGGCCTGGCCCGAGGGCTGATCCGATGGTGGCTGGAACCCGCTACAGCGTAGGGACCACCTTGCCCATCCGGATGCTGTTGGAGCCTTTGACGAGGACGGTGGCGCCGGTGAGAGGGCGTTCGGCAAGGGCGGCGGCGAGGTCGTCGGAGGTGGCGAACCACTTCACATAGTCCGGGGTGCCGGTTTCGGCCAATGCTTTCTTGAATTCTTCACCCACGAGACAGGCGTGCGTCAGGCCGCAAGTGTCGAGTTTCTTCACGATGCGGACGTGCTCCTGCACGGAGTCCTCGCCCAGTTCGCGCATGTCCCCCAGCATCACAATCTTACAATCGGCCTGGAGAAGGGCGAAGTTGTCGAGGGCGGCCGCCATCGAGGAGGGATTCGCGTTATAGGCATCCTCGATGATGACGTTGCGCTCGGTGCGCGTCATCTGAGAACGGTTATTCGAAGGGGTGTAAGCGGCGATAGCGGCCATGCTGTCCTTCAGCGGGATGCCGAACTGGCGGCCGACGGCCAGGGCGGCCATCACATTGACAGCGTTGTAGGCACCTACCAGCTTGGTTTCCAGCACTTCCTCGCCGATTTGCATCCGGAGGTATGGGGCATCGGCCGAGGTAGGCAGGATGACGGCGTCCTCCCCTTCCACTCCGTAAGGGATGATGGACAGGGGGCGCTCGATGGCCATGCCGTAGAGGTTCTCGTCGTCAACATTGACAAAAGCCTGACCGTCGTGCTCGGAGAGCCAGTCATAGAGCTGGCCCTTGGCCTTCTTGACGCCCTCGAAACTGCCGAAGCCCAGCAGATGAGCCTTGCCGACATTGGTGATGAGGCCGTAGGAGGGCTGGCTCACCCAAGTTAGGGCGGCGATGTCGCCGGGATGGTTCGCGCCCATCTCCACGACGGCGATCTCCGCGTCCGGGCCGATGGAAAGGACGGTGAGTGGAACGCCGATGTCGTTGTTCAGATTGCCCTTCGTGGCAGCGACAGTGAAATGGGTGGCGAGGACCTCGCGGATGAGTTCCTTGGTGGTCGTCTTCCCGTTGGTGCCGGTCAGGCCGATGACCGGGATCGACAGTTGCTGCCGATGGCAGGCTGCCAGCTCCTTCAGGGCCTGGAGCGTGTCCGGGAACTTGATCAGTCGGGGATCGTCCCCATCGACATAATCGTTCACGACGGCGTAGGAGGCGCCGGCCTCGAGGGCCTGGGCCGCATAGGTGTTGCCGTCGAACGTCTCGCCCTTGAGCGCGACGAAAATCTGACCCGGCTGCAGGGTACGGGTATCGGTGTTCACGCCCTTCGAGGCGCGGAACAGTTCATATAGTTCGCTGATTTCCATAGCTTTATCTTCCAGTGCTTCCGAATCCGCCGGCGCCGCGGGCGGTCTCGTCGAGGCTGTCGACCTCTTCCCATTCCACCCGTTCGTGGCGGGCGACGACCATCTGCGCGATGCGCTCCCCCGGGACAATCTCGAAGGGCGCGTTGGACAGGTTCACCAGGATGACCTTGATCTCGCCCCGGTAGTCCGCGTCGATGGTGCCGGGGGTGTTCAGGACCGTGATGCCGTGCTTCGCCGCCAGGCCGCTGCGGGGGCGCACCTGCGCCTCGAAGCCGGCCGGGAGCGCGATGAAAAGGCCCGTCGGAACGAGGGCCCGCTCCAGCGGTGCGAGGGTGATGGGAGATTCGAGGTTTGCCCGGAGGTCCATTCCGGCGGAAAGTTCTGTGGCATAGGCCGGCAGCTGCTGGCCGGACTTGTTGACAATCTCGACTTTCATGCTATTTGGGTGCGATAAGGTACAGGATGGCCGCGATGACCGCGTATAGGATGTTTGGTATCCAGGTGGCGATGCCGGCGGGCAGGGTGTCCGTCACGACGAACATCTTGCTGAACTGCTCGAACAGGACGTAGGAGAAACCGAGAGCGAGGCCCACCGCAATGTTCCAGCCCATTCCTCCCCTACGCTTCTTGGAGCATAGGGACACGGCGATGACCGTCAGGATGATGGCCGACAGCGGCATCGAATACCGCCGATGCTTCTGCATCTGGGCGTTCTTCACCGTCGCGTCACCGCGGGCGAGCTGGGTTTCGATGAGCTGGTCCATCTGCTTCGCGTCCAGCTGTTCGATCGTATAGTCGTTATAGTAGAAATCGTCGATGGTGAGGCTGAGCGTTGTATCCAGCTGCTTGCCGGAACGGATGCGGTCCGAGAGGCCCTCGCCGTAGTCGCGGATGAACCAGTTGCGCAGCCGCCACTTCCCGTCCAGGCTGTCCCACTGTGCCGATTCGGCCGAGAGCTTGGACACCAGGTGGTCGCGGTCATCCGACAGCTGCTCCAGCGTGAAATTGTACGCCGTGGCGTTCCAGCCGCTGAAGGATTCGATGTACACGTACTTGTTGTCCTCCAGCTTGTAATGCATGTCGTGGCCGAACTTGACCTTCGCGCGGGGGTTGTACTTCTGCTCGAAGGCCACCCGCGTCACATTCGCCCGTGGAATCACCCATAGGCCTAAACCCAGGGACAACAGCGCCACAAGGCCGGCTGACACTAGATATGGCACCATCATCCGGTGGAAACTGACGCCACAGGAAAGGATGGCGACAATCTCGGAGTTCTGCGCCATCTTGGATGTGAACAGGATCACCGTCAGGAATACGACCATCGGGCTGTACATGTTCATGAAGTACGGGATGAAGTTCAGGTAGTAGTCCACGATGATGGCCTTGAGGGGGGCCTCCTTCTGGACGAAGTCGTCGATCTTCTCGCTGACGTCGAAGATGATGACGATGAGCGTCAGCAGCGCCAGGGCGACGAAGAACGACCCCATGAACTTCCCGATGATATATTTGTCCAGTTTCTTGAGTTTCATTACAACCGTTGCATCAAGGTTTTGACGATTCCGTCCTTCCAGGCCGCGAAGTCCCCCGCCTCGATATGGCGGCGGGCCGTGCGGACCAGGTCCAGATAGAACGCGAGGTTGTGCTCGGTGGCCACCATCGCGGCGAACATCTCCTTCGCCACGAACAGGTGGTGCAGATAAGCTCTTGTGTACGTGTGGTCCACAAAGGACGTACCCGTGGGATCCAGCGGCGAGAAATCGTCCGTCCACTTGGAGTTGCGCATGTTCATCACGCCGTTCCAGGTGAACAGCATGCCGTTGCGGCCGTTGCGGGTAGGCATCACGCAGTCGAACATGTCGATACCGCGGGCGATGCCTTCCAGGATGTTCGCCGGCGTGCCGACGCCCATCAGGTAGCGGGGCTTGTCCGCAGGCAGGAGCGGGCAGGTCACCTCCAGCATCTCGTACATCTTCTCGGTGGGCTCACCGACGGCGAGACCGCCGACGGCGTAGCCGCCGCGGTTCGCGTTATCCAGCGACAGGGCGTGCTCCACGGCCTGCTTGCGCAGTTCCGGATACACGCAGCCCTGGATGATGGGGAACATCGTCTGCCCATACCCATAGAGCGGCTCCGTCTCGTCGAAATGCCGGGCGAAACGCTCCAGCCAGCCCTGCGTGAGTTTGAGGGACTTGGCGGCATAGCGGATATCGGCATCACCCGGACAGCACTCGTCCAGGGCCATGATGATGTCCGCGCCGATGACACGCTGGGTGTCCACGTTGTTCTCTGGGGTGAACGTATGACGGGAACCGTCGATATGGGAGGCGAAGCGGCAACCTTCCGGCGTGAGCTTGCGGATGGGCGCCAGGGAGAAGACCTGGAAGCCGCCGCTGTCCGTCAGGATGGGCCTGTCCCAATGTTCGAACTTGTGCAGTCCGCCGGCCTTCCGGAGCGTGTCCAGGCCGGGACGGAGGTATAGATGATAAGTGTTCCCGAGGATGATCTCTGCCTTGATATCCTCCTCCAAGTCCTTGTGGTACACGCCCTTGACGGAGCCGACGGTCCCCACCGGCATGAAGATGGGGGTATGGATCTCGCCGTGGTCGGTCGAGATCACGCCCGCGCGGGCGGCGGACTGGGGATCCTGGGCAGTGCGTTTGAACTGGAACATCTATTATATTTTCGTCAAAGTTACGGAAAAAATCGTACATTTGTATGATGCTTGAAATAATAACCAAACTATAACGCGCGATGAAAATCAAACCCGTAACCGTCAAACTGATTCTGATGCTGTTCCTGGAATTCGCCGTCTGGGGTGCGTACCTCACGTCCCTCGGCCGCTATCTGGGCAACATCGGCCTCGGATCCCAGATCAAATGGTTCTTCGCGATGCAGGGCATCGTGTCCATCTTCATGCCCACCCTCATGGGCATCGTCGCGGACCGCAAGATGGAGGCCCAGAAGGTGCTCTCCATGTGCCACGGCTTCGCCGGCCTGTTCATGGCCGGAGCCGGCTTCTACTGCATGACCGCCGGCGCCAACGTCCAGTTCGCCCCGCTGTTCATCCTGTACAGCATCAGCGTCGCCTTCTTCATGCCCACCATCGCCCTCGTGAACTCCGTCTCCTACAACGCCATGGCGAAGGAAGGAATGGATCCCGTGAAGGAATTCCCGCCCATCCGCGTGTTCGGCACCGTGGGCTTCATCTGCAGCATGCTGCTCACCAACTTCCTGAAGGTCAATGGTACCGCGATGCAGGACAGCTACACCCAGCTCATCTCCTCCGGCATCCTGTCCCTCGTCCTCTGCGGCTACGCCCTCACGATGCCTTCCTGCCCGATCAACAAGACCGGCGAGAAGCAGTCCTTCGTGGAAGCCTTCGGCCTCAAGGCCTTCTCGCTCTTTAAGGATCCGCAGTTCGCCATCTTCTTCATCTTCTCGATGCTCCTGGGCGCCTCCCTGCAGATCACGAACGGTTACGCCAACACCTTCCTCGGCTCCTTCGCCGCGGATCCGGCCCTGGCCGACACCTTCGCCGTGAAGAACTCCAACGCCCTCATCTCCATCTCCCAGGCCTCCGAAACCCTGTGCATCCTCCTGATCCCCTTCTGCATGAAGAAGTTCGGCATCAAGAAAGTGATGCTCATCTCCATGTTCGCCTGGGTGCTCCGCTTCGGCCTCTTCGGCCTCGGCAACCCCGCCTGGCCGGGCGTCCTCCTCTTCGTCCTGAGCTGCATCGTCTACGGCATGGCCTTCGACTTCTTCAACATCTCCGGTTCCCTGTACGTGGAGCAGAATGCCGCTGAAGACATCCGCTCCAGCGCCCAGGGCCTCTTCATGATGATGACCAACGGCTTCGGCGCCACCATCGGCACCCTCGCCGCCGGCGCTGTCGTGGACGCCTGCGACGTCTTCAACACCCCCGCCAACTGGCCCCAGGCCTGGTACATCTTCGCCGGCTACGCCCTCGTCGTCGGCATCCTCTTCATGATCCTCTTCAAGGATCCGCAGAAGAAGGCCGCCGCTACGAAATAGCTCATTCCCCTAACTGGGAAGCATAAGCGGACAAATCATCGGCAACGACGGTTTGTCCGCTTTCTTTTTGCTTTAGAAACCACAAAAAGATTGCATAACGATTGCAGTTTGTATGAATATTGTTATCTTTGTGAAAAAGAAAAAGAGTTATCATGTCACAAACTGCAATGACAATACGTTTGGACAGTGACTTGAAGGACCAGTTTGATTCGCTCTGTGACGAATTCGGGATGAGCGCCAATACGGCTTTCAATATCTTTGTCCGGACTGTGGTGAGAAAGCGAAGTATTCCCTTTATTATCGAGGCCCCCTCAAAGGAGGAAGCGTTGGCAAAGGGCAGGGCTGCATTTGATAGACTGCGCAAGTGTGCGGAGGAGAACGGTCTTTCCGGGATGACCCTGGAGGAGATCAATGAGGAGATTAGACTTGCGCGGGAGGGGAAATGACTGTTTACGCTGTAATTGACACGAATGTCCTGGTGTCTGCTTTGTTGGCGGCACGTACTGATTCTCCCACGGTTTTGATTCGGGATTATATCCTGGAGGGTTCCATCATTCCTTTGTACAACGAAGAGATTCTGATGGAATATGAGGCTGTGCTCTCCCGTCCGAAGTTCGGATTTCCGTTTTTTCTCATTGAAGATATGATTTCCGCTATTGTCCAGACGGGCATTTCAACAGAACGAGTGAAAACCGAAGCCTCTTTCATCGACCAGAAAGATGTTGTCTTCTACGAGGTGGCTCTCTCCCGCGATGGATCATACCTTGTCACCGGAAATATCAAACATTTCCCTAAATCACCTATTGTCGTTACCCCGGCTGAAATGCTGGCTATAATCAGGAAGTCCTAATGCACAAGGTGTGATTTTTGCAGAGTTGTGTCCACAAAAAAACACTATATGAAACGAATTGTTATCCCCTTTCTTCTCTCTATATTCCTGATTCCTTCCGCTGGCGCTCAGAATACAGAGACACAGACACAGCCTTCGGCAATGGAGCTGAAAATGGCATGTGACAGAGTGGTTATCGAGGCAAAGCAGCTTTACCGGTACGAAAAGAGCGCTTGGGTGCTGGAGGATGTGGCAGTGGAGAAGCGGCCGGGGTTGTTTGAGGAGATGGGCGGATGGTTTCCGGTATTCAGCAGCGAGAACAGCGATTTGGTGAAAGGTGTGTTTTTCAATCAGGATAAGACCAAGACGTTGGTTGAGGCCTCGTACAATTTCAAGACAAGAGCCACCTCGTGCAAGGAGGAAGTCAGGGATCTGACTCCGGAAGAAATCGCAACGATCAATGCGCGCGAAAAAGCCCTCCTTGCCGTCAGGTCGTTGGAAGAAGATTTGCCGTCCCGTCCGCAGGAATGCACATTCAATACGGAAGTGATCCCTATCGGACAAAACTTGTTCAGGGTATATTGGATGCTTGGGACCGCGCAGCACGGTATCATACCGTTTGGCTGCGACTTCTCTTATGACTGTGATTCGGAAGGGAATGTCAAGGCATTCCGCCGTTACCATAAAACCTATATTCCGGCTCAGCTCAAGATGGACGACGGTTCCAACGTGGATGCCATTTACCATTCCCACCTATCATTCTGCCCGTTCATCGCACCTACCGACATCGCCCTTTTCATGCTTTACGGCGCGGGAGTGTCAGAATTAAAGATCCTGAGCACTGTATACCACTGTATCTTTTCGTTTGATCCTTCAACCTCCACGGTCAGCGTCGAGGAGTTATAAACGAAAAAAAGGTTAAACCACATCGGCACTATCATCGGCACAACCGCCACTTTCCCGCCTCCAACTATGGAAAGGTCCTCTCCTAATTCAAGGGCGGACCTTTTTATAAATGTCGAGAAAAGTCCATCTGATCATGAAGAATACGAACAATACGCACTTTATCTTTTGCCAAAATTCGGAAGAAAATCACATGACGGTGACAATGATAGCCATGGAGGTTCGGACGGATGTCATCATAAGAACACCCTACTCGTCCTGATTTCTCCGCGATGAATTCGCAACCATCTAGCAAATGATTGAGATATATGACAGCCTGTTCTTCCGACCAGCTCTCTTTTGTATAATTGCCTATGTCTTTCAGATCTTTTCTAGACCTTTCAGACAGTATTAACTCAGCCATTATTCGATTTCCATTCCTCCTTCAATTCTTCCACAAAAGCGTTTCGGTCAAAGCCAACCACGTCAGGGCTGGCATCACCTTCATCAATAGCCGAGCGAAGAGCGGCAAGACGCCTCTCGTCCTCTTCCAATAGACGCAAACCCGCACGAATCACTTCACTTACATTATTATAACGTCCACCTTCAATATTTGACTGGATGAACCTCTCAAAATGAGGTCCCAAGGTAACGGTTACTGTTCTTGCCATATCTCTTTGCCTTTTTGCAAATGTAAGAATAAATCTTACAATTGGCAAAAAAGAAAACTACTCGGATACAAACTTAATAATCCTATTCACCTACAGACAAGCAAATTTGTCGCATAGGTGTGCAAGGTGTGTTTTTATGGCTCACACCCTGTACGCCAAATCGCCTCCCCAGGCCCGTCAAGGCCATTTTGGGTGTACAAGATACCTAACATAAAATCACACCTTGTACACGAGAAACGGAAAACTCTATTAATCCGAAGTACGCACACGCACCCCGCCTTCCTGGTCCCACGGCAGGCTCTCCATCGACAGTCCGGCAATCCGGGTTTCGGTGTCGATAAAGACGATGTCGAAACAGCGGCAGACGGTGCTGGCTTATCGTCTTCATAATCAAATAGCTAAGCATACTTGTGGCGCAAAACGATATTTTATAGAATTTTAAAGTATTTTGATAAAATTTAAAATTGGTTATCTTTGTGTACGAAAAGGATATACACTATCACTGATAGTAAGTATTAATATATTTATACTAACATTTAAACATTTGATTATGCGCAAATTTCTTTCTTCACTTGCTTTCCTTATGATCCTTCCCTTCGGAAACGTAGCCTTTGCAGATAACGACAAAAAAGAAGAAGATAAGCACGAACCGATTAAGATAACTATTTATGAATGGGGTTTCTCCTGGCCTCCTGTTTATCGACTTGCTCCGACGGAAGAGGCCATCGACTGCGTTTCAATAAACAGTGCGGCAATTGAAGCCGAGTGCGAGTTATAATTTGTTTTTAACGCACGCCTCTTTTAAGAATTAGCTATTGAATATTTTACTTGTTAGCTACTCTTTATATATAAAACTCCACGACCGTGACATAGAGCGTTGGTGTGTGGATTTTAATTCTTAATCGGGGTATAAAAAGAGTAAAAGGCAGCTTCTCTTGGTATAAGGGGCTGTCTTTTTTCATAAGATATGTTAGATATCCTTACAAAAAAACTCATTCGAGATGAATAAGCAATTATACTTTGTCGGAGTAATCCCCTTCATCCAAAAACTCCCAGTCCGTACAACACTAGGATTATAGCAACCACCATTCCCAACCCGATAAATATCAAACGAAAATAAAACCTCCACCAAATATCTTTCTCCATTTCTCCGCTCTTGACATAATCTTTGAATCCTTGAGGATTATCTCCCCATTCAAGATCATAAATGGAAATTGCTTCCTTCAACCCTGCTTTAGCGGCTCTTCCTATCCAATACTTTGCAGATATTGGATCTTTGGATAACTCTGGCTTCCCATTAAGATAAAGCGACCCAAGAATAAACCAACAGAAAGGGTCGTCTCCATTCGCCGCCTCTGTAACTGCCTCAAATCCACGCTCAAAATCATACCACGGTTTATCCTCCATCAGATATGCAATGCCATACATAGTTTTCGCAACTTTCGGAGCATTATCTGGTGCAGCCAGTCCTTCCATCATATCTAGAAACTCCTGGGCCTCTTCGGTAGTTTGAGCGAGCTTCAATTGATCAATAATGGATTGATTTAATTCTGTGTAATCTTTTAAGATCTGAAAATCGTCGTGTATTATTGACATATTACTAATCTAACTTTAACAAAGATATTGAGATTCCCCTTATTTTCAAAAAGGATATAATGACAAAACTGAAACAAGTCCGGACAAATAGAGGTGTATATTGCTATCTAAATACTCTAAGAGAAAAGACAAGATCCTCAATACTGTGAATCTTGTCTTTTCTAAACCTTATGTTATACTATATTTATTTACATAGATACACAAGAAAAGAGAATCGAATTTTAATTCTGCAAAAATACGATAAACTCCTGAGGATGAGCGCAGCTGAAAACATACTGCTTATTATAGGTACGGATGAGAACAAAATTCGTTAACTCTGTTGCGTACATTGTATAATCTCCGATTCTATCACTCTTAAACTGACCAAAGTACCCGAATAAACCACCGCTTCCAAATGTTCTAATCGAGTGAGTGATGTCGGATTTCATAAGCTGTCGACTCTCAATAATCTCACTTCGGGGAATCTCAAGTGGACCAAATACACGCTTTATAGAAATCGTTTTTTCATTAGCCGTTAATCTAATTGGCATAAAACCAACCCCGATAATGATTGTTGCCAGAAATACAATGATTAATAAGTACTTAAGCCATAACAATACTGTTGGCCATTTAAACGAATATAGGAAAAAGCCTATTCCGATCAAGAAGACCAAAACAAGGATTGTTATAGCGACAGCGGCACTATCCCAATGAAAAGGCACAGAAAAGACTTTACTTTCTAAGTCCATAATACCCCTCAAATTGAATTCGGAGAAGATTCCTGACCGCATCTGTTGAAGAAGGGTTTAAAACAATATCCTTCTCAATTAAATCCATAAACATATTAACCTGTTTTTCAATCATTTCCGAATAAAAAACGTCGCTACTGATCATCCCATTATTCTCCGTCCAAATCCGTAATGTGGGTTCATTGACATACATCGCTGCCCTAGTATCCTCCACTTCTCGATCTTCGAGTCCTTTTGTTGCAGCAGCAAAGTGATAAACAACCAGAGACTCAACACCGCCAGTAACCGCTGCTGCTGCCGCATAAAGGACAGCGGCCCCCATAAAGGCCACGGCTCCAGCTACTACAGCAACAGGGATTCCAGCGACACCTGTTCGTGTTTCGTCAAAACCACCTAAGTTCTCAATTAAAGCCAAGAAAGAATTGTAATCTTCTTCGGTTTTGAAATACGAACGAATACTCTCGGGCCTGTTGTACTCGTTTATTATGCCAAGATATCCTCTGTCAGAACACAACGATAAGAAGGTCTCAATATCGTTATTCCTAACGGCCTCTAAAATATCGTTATCGGCTAGAGCAAGCAATACTTTTCGTTCGGGCTCTTGAAGTGTGATATTAAAGCTAATCTCCTTATTTGCAATATATTCTTCAGGGTTGTTCGCAAATAGTTTAGCTTCGTCTTTGTCAGAAAGAACGGTATTGACTATCTGCTGAATGGCCATCAACCTATTAATGAATTCCTCAGACAAATTACTATTTTCAAGACTAAAGAACGAACTGCCCTGGGGGAGATTAGCAGCATGAGGGCCATAGTAACTATCGTCGAAATTATAACCGACAGTACATGACGGAATCAATACACCTGCAGCGACTGCGGTTGAAACCGATTTGATGATAATAGGATGGGGCGTTTTCATAATTAAAATACTTTATTTGGTAAATTTAAAAGATGCTTGTCTTAATGAATGTCTAAATAGAATACTAGGCAATTCTGTTTTAAGCAGCTCCCGAATAATCTCATGATTATCTTTATCGCTAACTAATTCAATGCAGTACTGGCATTCGTGTGGGAAAGACTTTTTTTCCATCCCTCTAATTTCGGCAATCTTATCATAAATGACAGCTGGCCCATCAACATGAAGCCAGAATTTAAATAGATCAGAAAACTGGCTATAATACAAATCTGAGATTGAATTATTATTACCTATCTCCCCAAGTTTAAGGTACTTATTATATTCAACACTTAACCCACAGCAAGCAAGAAGTTGAGAATAAGGATTAATGACGATGTTATCATAAATGTTCTTACAAGGTTTGTGCGTATCGAAATTTTCGATAAGGAATGATTTCGCCCCTTCATAAACATTATCGCCAGTGCTAAATCTCATCCAAGCAGCATCTAATAGATACAGAGTTCCATCATCTAATAATGATGATAAGAATGGATGATTCTTAATTGTCTCCGAAGTGAATTTAGCATTAGGAGGAGATTCTACCGAAACGGCCATGGATCTAATTCCCAGATCGTAGGCAGCTTTAAATCCATTTACGACATTTTCAAATGGCACATATTCTTGGTGATTATCTCCGGTGCTAATATTGATTTCTGTTAAACCAGCTTCAACAAGAGGAGTAAGTTTTTTTACAGCAGCATCATATGAAGTGGCCCAGAAACCATTAGATACGACACGAGATATTAGATTATAAGACTTAATACGTGCAATGATTTGCGGTAACTCGGATGCGATTAAAAAACATTCTCCTCCAGTTAATACTACAACTTTTATCGAGGGGAAAGCCCCTACCGCTTCATCAATATAATTCAAGATTTTATCGGTTTCTAGGACTTTTTCCACTTTGGGAGAGCACCTAAAACAACATTCTTTGCATGAGGCCGTGCATCGATAAGTTGGAGCAATAGCTAATACACTCGGGGCCGGCCTTACGATGTCTCTCAAATCCACCATAATAATATTCAATATTTATTCAGAATGAAGATATAATTGGTTTTCGCATCCAATATATGTATTTAATTTATAATAAACAAGTATCATAATGCAAGTTTTAATTAATTTGTGCGATTTGTTTGTGATTATGAATAATTATGCGAATATTGTTCTCTGATATTATGCCAATGATTAGCATTAGGTTTAAGATTTTCGAAGCACGATGACGGAAATAATATTATCATATCGTATCAAATCCGTGTTATCATCAGATATCTTATCAAAATACACAATACCTTCTTGATATAACGTATCCAAAGCATTCCTTAAAGCACCATCACTTGGAATTGGTCTATTTTGATTAGTATATAAACACACTAATTCGGAATGTAAATCATCGAAATGGCGAGGTTTTTCATCCGTTTTATAAAGGATTTCTGCCTCGAGTGAATTAACGTCCCAGGAAAGAGTCTTAGCGATTTTGTTATTTATGAATTCCTTTAAGACTATTAAATTCTTGATGTTTTCGATTTTATAGGTATGCTTGTGGGACAAATAGTAAGATTCGATTTTAAGAAAGCAATTCCAGTGGATATTGTCAGTTACACGAACAAATTCGAATAACCTCCATTGCTCTTCTCTACTAAAAGAATTACGCAAAAGAATGTGCGGAATTTTAAATAACCGCCAGGCAGAGTCACTCTGATTAATCTTATTATAATAGCGGCTGGAAGAATTTACAGTTAAAGGCAGAGTGGCATGTCGAAACATCTTGTAATCCAAATAGAATCTCAAAAAGCGCAAATTTGCACACGCCTCAATGATATCCTCAGTTGTTTCCTCTAACAAACCGGTAATAACATTGACTCCTCCTAAAGGGATTTTATGAAAAACGGCAAATTTGACGTACAACAAATTGCTTGAGAAAGTGTTTTTCTTGTCTATTTTTTTCAATAATCCACTACTGGCGCTCTCGTAACCTATTTGGGCATACTTGATGCCTGCATCAAACATTTTCTTAATCGTCGCATAGTCCAAATCTTTTGTAATAATCTCAGCTAAAACTATTTGAAAACGGGGGAACTCCTTTTTTATCTCAATAAAACAATCCAACAGAGAGTTAAAACGGGCTATATCTTTTCCAACCAAGTCGTTATCAAGAAATTCGAAATCGTAGATTCCATAAGTATCAATCATGTACTGGATTTCTAACCTTATTTTATCAACCGATTTCAAACGATATCGATAATCAGTATTCAGATAACAAAAATGGCACCTGTTCCAATGACAGCCTCGACTGCCCTCAATGGTAATATAGGAAGGGCAACCTATTTTCAGTTTATCCTTTGTTTTGAAATAATCCGAAAAATCCGGGAATAACACCAAGTCTGCCATATCCAAATAATAACGATTCCGTTTATTTGAAAACAAAACCTCATCTCCCCTTCTATATGCGACGTTGCTCACTTCTTGAATATCACAATGGCCATTAGTATTTTCAAGAAAACGTGTAAGTTCTAACAAAGGGCCCTCTCCTTCTCCCCAAGTCGCATAATCGAACTGCGAAAATTTTTTCAGATATGTTAAAGCGACGTCTTTAGTGTTAATCCCTCCGACAACGACAGGCATTGTTGGATCTTTTTCTTTAATCTTTTGGGCGAGAATTGACGCAAACAACCACTGATCCATTTTAAGCGCAAATCCCCAATAAAGAATTTGAGAAAAATCTATGGTAGCAAAAAGTTCTTCAATTATTCTATCTGTTTCTCTATATGCAGATTCCATATGGCGGTCGTAAAAACCGTCATCAGTTGAAACATAACTTGGATTAATGCTCTGTAAGATGGATTTTATCTCATTATAAATACTCCGATCATTATTACGAAAAGCGATGTAGTTTAAATATAGAAGCATATCGTTTTGAACATCGTGTGCTTTTTGGCTTTGGAATATAAAATCACCCTGAAGAGAGTAAAAATATAGATTCCAATACAAAACTATTACTTCGTAGTTGTTCTTTTCAAGCCACGATTTCAATATCGAATGAGCCGGAGAAGGAATATTCACATGAACAGGGGGAGACCAATTTAAAACGATCTTATTTGCCATAAAGCGGATGATGGGAACTATAACACGGTGATAATCCAATACCGAAGCATGCAAGCTTCGGAAATCAAAGATAAACAATTGTTTACAATTAATCAATGGCGTTTGTTTATTTTATCTTACTAATTTATTCTTAATGTTGATGTCTAAATCCTACTTGCTCAATAGTCATTTTTTGTCTGAAATAGACCTTATGCTATTTACATATGAAAAATATAAGCGATTATATCTCATTAATTTATTTCAAGTCTCTCATAATGATTAAAATTTATATGTTATCTTTGTAATTAGTCGAATAACAAAGCAGAATTTATAGCCATGAAACTTGAAAGAATCCTTGAGAGATTAAATTCCTTGGAGAAAGGGCAATTTCTTAAAATCATCAACAACTTATCGGCAGCTGAAAAGAATAACCCTAAACTTGATGCAATCCTCAGCAGAGCAGACTCAAATCTCAAGAATGCCGATGCTCTTCAAGTAACACAAGCTTTTGAAACCCTTGCTGACCGGTTTGTGGCTTTTGTCATGGAAGATTATTCTAAGGTTTCTTCCCAGCTTGATATCCTTCTTAATATCATAACTCGAGACGGAAACTGTATCATGAGGCTTGATTGGTTCGCCAAGTTATACGAGGAAGAAATCAAAAAACAAAAGAAGGCGATTGATGCATTTAAAGATGACGTGAATGCTGATAAGCCTTCAATGGATGCTTCTCGTGTCCGGGATTATAAGGTTTTTGCCACATGCTTAAAAACTGCATATTTCAATGATTCTGCTTCTAACTTCTCTCCCAAAATCACGTCTGATGAACAATCAATTTTGGATTCTCTGGCCAAGGCTCTTGAGTTGTCTCTTGATGAAAGAACGATGATAAAATATGCCGTTCTCGGGATAAAGAAGAATAGCAATATTGATGATGTTGTAACGGAGTTGAAGGAGAAAGGGTTGATCTTCTTGTCCAAGAAGAACAATGTCCTCTATGTTGCAGATGAAATCGTCTCGCTTGCGCGAAAGATTCGTGGAAGAGAGGTTGCTGACAAGTATTTCCGGAGGGTTCTTCTCCAGATGAAGGAGCCTCAAATTAATATGATCTGCCGGAAGCACGGAATTGATGTTAAGCTTCAGTATAATGAGAAAATTGAGCAAATTATTGCTTCAGGAGTTTCATTCTCGGATGTCCTAAAGGAAGATATCCATAAGGCAGATGTAAAGCTTATTGATAAGAAGAAAGCAGTTACTGCATTCTGTGACGAAAAGCTCGGGATTACTCCTGCGATTAAGGGGACAACACTGGATGATAAAGTCGATAATCTAATCGCTTATTTTGCGAAGCTGTATGGAGATGAAAAGATCGGCATTTCCTCTGGAGGATATGAAAGGATGCTACTCGACCTTGAGACTTATGTAAAAGGTGCAAGCAAAACAATACGCAGCACCTTCCAGCTTCAAGAAGATGACATCATGCATGGCGAATTCCTCACGGACTTTAACATTATGCCTCGAGATGTCCTAGAACTATTCTCTACAGAAGCACTTGCTGAACTATGTACCGCAAGAGAGATTAAAACTCGTGGAAACATCGTAGATAATATCCTCGCCGCTTATAAAGACACCGAAGACCTGCTTGTTGAGAATTATGAAAGCATCGGTTTTAGAGATCTCAATACTCTTAAAGAAAATGGAATTGCCATTTCGGAAACAGAGCTGGGTACCACGTTTGAAGATGTAACAAAGTATATTTTGGGGAATCTTGGGTTAGATGTTGACGAAAAACTTCGAAAGAAATTGAACACCGATAAGGACAAGATGGATATTCTTATCCGTACTGGAGAACAGTCCGTTGTCCTTGTAGAGTGTAAAACTGTTAAAGAAAACGGATATAATAAGTTCAGTTCAATTTTCCGGCAAGTAAAATCTTATAAATCTCTACTTGAAAAGAATGATTTCCAAGTAGATAGGATTATCATTATCGCACCTGATTTCTCTGAAGATTTTGTGGCGGATTGTGGCGATAACTTTGAACTTCCTATTACTCTCATCAAAGCCGGTTCTCTTGCCAGTATTTATAAAACTGTGAAGGAGACGGGGACAAATCGATTTACCCTTCAGATGTTTTCAAGAGATATTCTTGTCCAAGAAGACCGAATTATTAGAGCCTTGAAGAAGTAATTCCCCATGAGCAACAAAAGCATTATTAAGTCATTCTTCACGAATGATAAGATCATGCTCGCCCTGGTGGTGATTAATACTATCACCATCTTTATTGGTGGATATGGTCGTGCTGCTCAGGCCTTTCTTTGGATTGATGCCTTCTTTACCCTTCTTTTCTTAATTGAAGCTCTTGTGAAAATCAGGACTTATGGGTGGAAGGATTATTGGCAAGAAAACTGGAACAAGTTCGATTTTATCATTACGCTAGTGGCTGTTCCATCTTTGTTGAACATTTTTAAAGAGACTGGACTTGCCACAAGTGTTCTTCTCTCATTACGCTCACTTAGGATATTCAAATCATTCCGCTTGTTGAAGTTCATCCCCAACATCAATGGGCTCTTGAAAGGAATTGGTTTGGCAATAAAGGCATCTCTCATCGTATCAATTGCTTTTGTTGTTCTATTGTTGATTATTTCAATTCTATCCTCTACTTTATTTGGCAAGATTTCTCCCGAACTGTTTGGTGATCCTGGTCTCTCTCTTTTCACTATCTTCAGATTGTTTACCGGAGATGGATGGAGTGAAATTCCGACTCAGATAGCAGAAAACAGTAATGAGTTTATCGGTAGACTCGTTCGGGTGGTATTTGCCGTTATGTTCTTTCTTGGAGGTATTCTTGGACTCTCATTGGTAAATTCCATTTTTGTGGACGCAATGGCTGATGACAATAATGATGAAGTTCTTCAGAAACTCAACGAACTCGAGAAGAAACTAGATAAACTCCACAAGGAATAAACCTCACCCTCCTTCATAAGTTATTTAATCTTATACGGAATATTCTCTTCAATAAAGAAATCAATAGAGGAGTTATTATACACTAAAACTGTGACAAAACTACGACTAGCGGAGATAGCAACTCACATCTATGCAAGTGCTTGATTGATTTCTGGATGATTAGACATGAGCCAGCGACCTTCTGGTCGCTAAAAAGAAATCCGGAAAGTTCTCTTTAGAATGAAAAATAACTCATTGAACCTCTCTTACTGCGCCATCGCGAACTTATTCGCCGGAAACGGCGGTCCCGCCTGCGACATCTTCCTGGAAATAAGGGATTAGGGGGCTTGAATTTTGCAAATTGGGAGGATTTTGCGACATTTGCAGGAATGAGACGGTTCGGAATCCTCCTATTGACCTTGTTGACGGTCGCGTCGTGTGGGATCACGCGGCGCGCTCCGTCCGTTTCAGGGACGGACGCGCGCGCCATTCCTCCCCTGACGGATCCGGAGGATATCGCACGGTCGCGGGAACGGGCGCAGGCGGTGATGGATTCCATCGACCTGGTCCAGTCCGGGGTGCAGGTGCCGCGGTCCCAGGAAGGGATCCGCACGGCGCAGGGCGTCATGCCCGTTCCGGAGCCCCCGAAGGCGCTGGTCGATGAGATGCTGGACTACGCCAAGACTTTCATCGGCATTCCCTACCGGCTCGGCGCCTGCGGTCCCGACCGGTACGATTGCTCGGGATTCACGCTCACCGTCTTCAAGGAGTTCGGGATGGACCTCCCTCACAACTCCAACGCCCAGTTCAAGATGAGCCGGCCCGTGGAGAGTTTCAGCGACCTGCGCAAGGGGGACCTGGTCTTCTTCGGCGCCCGGAACAACATCCGGGAAATCGGCCACGTGGGTATCGTCGTCGATGTGGACCTGGAGCACGGTATGTTCCGATTCATCCATGCATCGACCTCCAACGGCATTGAAATCCAGCGCTCTACGCAGCCCTACTTCATGATGCGCTACATGGGCGCCGGCCGCATCCTCCCGGACTAGTTCCTGTCGATATGTACCCGAAATTCGTCCTCATTTCCCGTCCCGACTCCCCCCTCGTCGGCACCTTCGTCTATGGCAAGGTCTGGAACCACAAGGACCTCGTCGATAGCCTCCCCGGCTATGTGAAGGTCCATGGAGGCGGCTGGTACGACAAGGACGACGTCCGGAAAACCATCACCCTCTACGGTGGCTCCGGCGACTACGGCTCCCCCGAACTCTCCTTCCTGGACCGCATCCCCCGCGAACTCCGCGACTACACCTTCATCTACACCCCCATCCACGGCCTCCCCGGCAACGAGCTGGATTTGTCGGAGGTGGAGTGGATCTAATAAAAAAGCCCGCCGAGAGGCGGGCAAATCATTGAGGAGGTAGAGTTATCAATGGAAACCGTGCTCAGCCCTCCAACTATTAAATTCCCTTTCATGAGACGCGTTGAGAATAATCGGGATTAAAAAGAGGACGCCGGTGGCTATTCCCATGCCAATCCAGAGTTTCTTCATTGTGTGTTTTTCCATCGCACTGCCAGGAACCTCGCGGTTGGTTTTGACCAGATAGCAGTGGCCTTCCGGATTCAGAAAGAAGTTCGTGTACAATTTCTTGTCCCGGTTTGTGACGGTCGTAGAGACACTCGGGCCGAAGATGGTGTCGCGGGTGTTGGTTTGGCTTTCCAAAACGTTGGCGAATTCCTCATAAACCATAATACTACCGTCCTTTCCATCCGTTTCGACACGGTCCGGCGCACCATAGGACTGAACGATATCACTATACTCTTTTCCTGCCCAGGTCTGGGTAAGCTCTTCCTCTTCGGTCGGAATATACTTGGCAGTGCCACAGGAAGTCATCGCGGCCAGCATCGCGGCGGTGATGAGGTAAAAATAGGTACGCATAGCTCAGAACTTTTTAGGACTTTTCATAACAAAAGCTATGCCCAAACAAAAGACCTCCCACAAAAAAAACTCTTTCAAAGTCTTTTCAGATAATTTGTCATGTTTATTTGCAAATATGTAAAATTTACTTTACATTTGTAAAAACAAACATTACAATAGATGAACACTAAAAAGAAACTTTTCCTGTTACCCTACAGATTTCAGTCGATTGGATGGATCGTTGTTGGAGTTGGAGTTTTGGCCTTTATTACCTATTTCTTCCTGAAACTCGAAAACAGGCTTGCAGTCACGTATCCCCTCTATGCCTCTCTTGCTATCTATATCGGATTGTTCCTAGTCGGGTTTTCCCGGGAGAAAAGGGAGGATGAGTTTACCCTTCATCTCCGGACCAATTCCGCGCTTACGGCCATGCTTGTCATTTTCGCAATCAGGATCGTTCTTGGAATCGTCCTCGTCATTTTGCAGGCGAAAGGAGTTTTCCGGAAGGACGGGATCGTGGAAAATCTCTTTGATGAAAATACGAGCTTCAGTTCGGTATTCATCCTATACCTGATTCTCTACAAAGTACGTCTGGCCCGTTATAATAAGGAAATCAAAGATGAAGAATAACATCCGGGTCGAGCGGGCGATCCTACGCATCTCCCAGCAGGAACTGGCGGACGCCATCGGGGTGTCCCGCCAGACCATTTACGCCATCGAGAACGGCAAGTTCATCCCCTCCACCGAACTGGCGCTCAAAATGTCCGCCTACTTCGGCAAAACAGTCAACGAGATCTTCTCGCTGGATTAAGGAAACGAAAAATGGGAGCCCGATTTGGGCTCCCATTTTTGTGGAGGTGAGCGGACTCGAACCGCTGTCCAAACGCCGCACCAGGCAGCTTTCTACACGCTTATCCGTCCTTTGGTTTTCGAGCCGCCCCTGCCGGATGGCGGGCGAAGACGGCCTTAGCCTTTTGTCTTAGCCGGTTTTAAAGGCGTCCACCGGAGCGTCCCGTTCTGAATGATACCCCTGGGTCGGAAGATAACGGGCGGAAATTCCGAGGGATACTCGTCGGCGGCGCAGCCTAGGCGTCGCGGATTAAGCTAATTGACTTGGTCAAATTAGGCAGCGAGTGCGTAGTTGTTGTTGGCAACTGATTTTTCGGGATCTGAGATTTACGGGCAAGGTCCCCACGCCCGGCGTGCTTACCGTCCAGCGTCAACGCTGTCAAAACCAAAACACCCCCGTGGTCGGTGGTGGGCGATGGCGGATTCGAACCGTCGACCCCCTGCTTGTAAGGCAGGTGCTCTAAACCAACTGAGCTAATCGCCCGAAAGGGTTGCAAAGATACGCTGAAAAAGCGAAAGTTCCAAATCAAAGGAGCCCGACAATCCGCTCCAGCCCTTCCCTGTCTACCTCGTCGAAAGTCCCCAGTTTGTCACTGTCGATGTCAAGCACGGCCACCACCTTCCCGTCGGGGCCGAAGACCGGGACGACGATCTCGCTGCGGGAGGCGCTGCTGCAGGCGATGTGTCCGGGGAAGGCTTCGACGTCCGGGACGACGACCGATTCCCCCCGCTTCCAGGCCGTGCCGCAGACGCCCTTTCCGAAGGGAATGTGCATGCAGGCGACGGGACCCTGGAAGGGGCCGAGGATGAGTTCGCCAGATTCCGGGTCAAACCCGGAATGACGATGGGAGGTCACGCGGTAGAAGCCGGTCCACCAGAAGCCGAAGGATTCGTGGAGGACGGCGGCGGTGTTGGCCATCTTCGCCACCGGGTCCGTCTCCCCTTCCAGCAGGGCGGCAAGTTGCCGGTACAGCAGGTCGTATTGTTCAGCTTTTTGCATTTAAAACAAAAAAGTTAAGTGGTAAAACGATTTTGTTCTACCACTTATGCTTCAATGAGTTACAGGCTTACTTCTGCGGCTGGGCAGGCTGGGCCTGCGGCTGAGCGGGCTGCTGCGGGAGCGGACGACCGGTCATCTGGGCCACGATCTTGTCGAATTCGGCTTCGCTGATCATCCGGCAGTTGCCGTTGAACTTGGCGTCCAGTTCCACCTGGAGCCGCTTGATGTTCAGGTCGCCGTCGACGGTGCAGCCGCCCTTCAGGCAGAGGGTGTCCTTGACATAGAAGTTGCCGTGCATCGTTCCGGTGAAGTCGACGTTCTGGCAGATGATGTCGCCCTTGATCTGGGCCTTCTCGCCCACCACGACACGGCCCTTGGAGCAGATCTTGCCATCGAAGGTACCATCGACGCGGATGTCGGTAGGAGTGGTGATTTCACCCTTGAAAGTGGTTCCGGCGGAGATCCGGCTCACTTCGTTCACATTGACAGGTTCCATTGGTTTTGCCATATTTTTTTAAAATTGTACTTCTCTTACACGAGCCCCTTGCCGTGGCAGTTCTTGTACTTGAGGCCGGAGCCGCAAGGGCAAGGATCATTACGGCCCACCTTCTTGTCCACGTGGACGGGCATGCGGGACTTCTGCTCGGCGTTGGTGGAGAGCTGGGAAGGGTCGTTGGTCTTCATCTGCGAGAGGTCGCGGCGCGGCTGCTGGGCCGGGCGCGGGGCGCGGGCCTCGTCGGCGTCGCGGAGCGGGATGAAGGCGCGGAGGAGGAAGGTCAGGACCGCCTCGTTCAGTTCCTCCAGCATCTGGGAGAAGAGGTTGTAGCTCTCCAGCTTATAGACCACCAGCGGGTCCTTCTGCTCGTACGCGGCGTTCTGGACGCTCTGACGGAGGTCGTCCATGTCGCGCAGGTGCTGCTTCCAGTATTCGTCGATCTCGTAGAGGATGACCGAACGGCTCAGGGCCTTGGCCACTTCGCGGCTTTCGGTCTCGTAGGCCTTCTTGAGGTTCACGGACAGGTTGAGCATCCGCTTGCCGTCGGAGATGGGGATGGCGATGTTCTCGTACATCGACCCCTGCTTCTCATAGACCTGCTTGATGATCGGGTTCACCTTCTCCACCATCGCGTCCATACGGCGGTCGTAGACCTCCTGCATGTGCTCGCAGAGCTTGTCGGCGATCTGCGCGGGCTTGGCGTGCTCGTAGAACTCCGCGTCGAAGCCCAGGTCGATGGAAAGGGTGGCGATCACGTATTCCTCGAAGGAGGCGTAGTCCATGCCGTCGGCCTTCTCGGCGATGATGTTGGCCGTGTCGGACATCATGTTCTGGACGTCGATCTCGATGCGCTCTCCGGAGAGGGCGTTGCGGCGGCGGGCGTACACAGCTTCACGCTGGTAGTTCATCACGTCGTCGTATTCGAGGGTACGTTTACGCCAGCCGAAATGGTTCTCTTCCACGCGCTTCTGCGCCGTCTCGATGGACTTGGAAAGCATTCCGGAGACGAGGGCCTCGTCGTCCGCCATGCCCAACTTGTCGACCACGCCGGCGATACGCTCGGAACCGAACTTACGCATGAGGTCGTCTTCCAGGGAGATGTAGAAGGTCGATGAACCCGGGTCGCCCTGACGGCCGGCACGACCGCGCAGCTGGCGGTCCACACGGCGGCTGTCGTGGCGGGTGGTGCCGATGATGGCGAGACCGCCGGCGGCCTTGACCTCCGGGGAGAGCTTGATATCGGTACCACGGCCCGCCATGTTGGTGGCGATGGTGACCTTGCCGCTCTGGCCCGCCTGGGCCACGATCTCGGCTTCACGGGCGTGCTCCTTCGCGTTCAGCACGTTCGGGTGCAGGCCGCGGAGCTTCATCATACGGGCGAGGAGCTCGGAAGTCTCCACATCCGTGGTACCCACGAGGACCGGACGGCCTTCGTTCGTCAGCTCGACCACGCGGTTGATGACGGCGTTGAACTTGCCTTTCTTGGTCTTGTAGATGATATCGTCCTGGTCGTCGCGGATGACCGGCCGGTTGGTCGGGATGGACACGACATCCAGCTTGTAGATGCTCCAGAACTCGCCCGCCTCAGTTTCGGCGGTACCGGTCATACCGGCGAGCTTGTGGTACATCCTGAAGTAGTTCTGCAGGGTGATGGTGGCGAAGGTCTGGGTGGCGGCCTCGACCTTCACGTTTTCCTTGGCCTCCACGGCCTGGTGGAGACCATCGCTCCAGCGGCGTCCCTCCATGATACGGCCCGTGCTCTCGTCGACGATCTTGACCTTGTTGTCCACGATCACGTAGTCGATGTCCTTGGTGAACATCGCGTAGGCCTTGAGGAGCTGGATGACGGTATGGACACGCTCGCTCTTGAGGGAGAAGTCCTCCATCAGGGCGTCCTTCTTCTCCGCCTTCTCGGCGGCGCTGAGGGTGGTGTCGTTGGTGATTTCCGCGATGGCGGAGCCCATGTCCGGGAGGACGAAGAAGTTCGGGTCGGAGACGGACTGCGCGAGAACGTCGTGACCCTTGTCGGTCATATCGACGCTGTTCTGGATTTCGGTGATGACGAAGAAGAGCTCGTCCGTGACCTGCGGCATTTCGCGCTCATTGTCCTGCATATAGTAGGCCTCCGCCTTCTGCAAGAGGGCTTTCATGCCCGTTTCGGACAGGAACTTGATGAGCGGCTGATACTTGGGCAGGCCCTTGTAGCAGCGGAGGAGGAGCTTGCCGCCCTCGGCCTCGTCGCCCGCGGCGATCGCCTTCTTGGCGTCGTTGAGCGTCTGGTTCACCAGGGCGCGCTGCTTGTTGTACAGCGTCTCCACGTACGGGCGATACTCCATGAACTGCTCGTCGTCGGCGGCCTTGGCCATCGGACCGGAAATGATGAGCGGGGTACGGGCGTCGTCGATCAGGACGGAGTCGACCTCATCGACGATGGCGTAATGATGCTTGCGCTGCACGAGGTCCGACATCCGGGTGGCCATGTTGTCGCGGAGGTAGTCGAAACCGAACTCGTTGTTGGTGCCGAAGGTGATGTCGCAGTCGTACGCCTTCTTGCGGGCGTCGGAGTTGGGCTGGTGCTTGTCGATGCAGTCGACGCTCAGGCCGTGGAACTGGTACAGCGGGCCCATCCACTCGGAGTCACGCTTGGACAGGTAGTCATTGACCGTGACGACATGGACGCCCTTGCCGGCAAGCGCGTTCAGGAACACCGGGAGGGTGGCGACGAGGGTCTTACCTTCACCGGTCGCCATCTCGGCGATGCTGCCGCGCTGTTCCTTGTTGGTCTTGAGGGAGCCGTTCAGGACGATACCGCCGATGAGCTGCAC
>JAFYTP010000024.1 GCA_017558775.1 Bacteroidales bacterium
CCGCAGATTTCGGAGGACGAACTGTACAACAAGATCATGGAAGACCTGGACTGGTGCACCGAGTCCGGCCGTCTGCCCGAGGCCGTCACCATCACCCAGGTGGGCCGCGTGAACCGCTTCGGCGCCTATATGCTCCGGGCCGATGTCGTGATGCTCAAGAAAGACGAATCCCGCTACGCGAGCGTCCTCTCGCAGCTCCAGGAAATCATAAACTCCGACATCTACGCCCTCACGCCCAGGTTCGAGGATATTTGGGCCGATGCCGGTGAGTGGAACTGCGAGTCCATCTGGGAAATCAACTACTCCGACAATCCCTCCAACCGGGGATGGGACGACATCTTCGCCCCCGGCGGCACCATCTATCCGACCTTCATCGCCCCCGACTCCTACAAGGGCGGCCGTTTCACCCGCGAGGGCTACGGTTTCGGTCCGGTCAGCCCCGCCCTGAAGGCCGCTTACGAAGGCGGTGACGCCCGCCGCGACGCCTCCATCATGGACTTCAACACCGACGCCCAGACCGGCGAAAGCTACAACGCGCGTCAGGGAGACACCGGCATGTTCAACAAGAAGTACATGGGCCGTGTCGATGGTTACTCCAACTACATCGGCTCCGACAGCCCCGAGCTGAACTTCCGCACCAACCTCCGCGTTTACCGCTATTCGGAAACCCTCCTGCGAGCCGCTGAACTGCTGGTTCGGACGGGTGGTGACACCTCCGTTGCCGATGGTTACCTGAACGACGTCCGCGCCCGCGCCTTCGGCGTGCAGCCCGAAGACCTCGGCTCCCGTGCCCGGACCGCGACGCTGGACAATCTCCTGGATGAGTATCGGCTCGAATTCGCGCTGGAAGGCCACCGCTTCTTCGACCTCGTCCGCTTCGGCAAGGCCGAGGAGGTCCTCGGCGCCAAGGGTTACAGCGCCCGCAAGCGCTATCTCCCGATTCCGCAGACCGAAATCGACCGTTCCGAGGGTACCATCAAACAGAACGAATATTAATCACATAAGGATATGAAACACCTGTTGAAACTAATGACTTTTGCCGCACTGGGCGCGCTGCTGGCTGTCTCCTGTGGCAAGAACGACGGGAATACGATACTTCCGAAGCCTGTTGTCTCGGCGGACATGTACTCCGTGACCGTCCATTCGGAAACGGGCGATGTGGATTTCGCGTTCACGGGCGACGCACTGTCCTCTTTCTGGACGGTGGTGGAGCCGGTCGGAATCACGACCTGCTTCAATGGCCGCGAGGTGACGAAGACCTTCAAGAGCAACGGCGTTTACGAGTGCACGCTCATCGCCTACGGCAAGGCCGGACAGAGCGATCCGGTGCCGTTCACCTTCACCATCGAGGGCCTCGTTCCGCCGATGAGCGACGCGGAGAAAGCCGCCGTGGAAGCCCTTACCGGCAAGACTTTCTACGCCTCCGCCTACGGCTGGTGGGGTGAAGGCTGGGAGTGGTTCGAAGAGCCCATCGAAGAGTACACGGCCGACGACCGCATCACCTTCGGTGCCGATGGTTCCTTGACCATCACCCAGGGTGAGACGCTCCGCATCTACAACGACGGTGTCCCCGGCGGTGAAGAGTATGTCGTCGAAGGCCAGGGCAAATGGCGCGTCGTCACGGAAGACGACGTCGTCAAGGTCCAGTTTGTCGATGGCGGCTTCCCGCTGATGCTCGCCGGCAGCGGCGGCAGCCCCGAGGACCCCAACTATCACCTGGGCCTGAACGCCATGTGGACAGTCACTTCCATCGACGAAGACGGCACGGTCCGCATGGACATTTACCAGGCTTTCAACGAACAGTGGTTCACCGTTTTCCTTTCTCCCGTTGAATAATTGACACTGCGATGAAATCTTTGAAGAATCATATCATCCTGGCGCTGGGCATCCTGTCCCTGACGGCCTGCTCGGGCAAAGACCCCATCTACTGGTTTGAGCCGGAATCCACCGCCGGCGGCGCGGGAAGCAACATTCCGTACTATCCGCAGAAGCCCTCGGGCGGCGAGAACATCACCCCCGTGGACGGCTATGCGCCGTCGAACTACAGCCTCGTCTGGAGCGACGAGTTCGACTCGCAGGTGAAACTGTACACCGACTGGTCCTTCGAGCAGGGAGGAACCGGCTGGGGCAACAAGGAACTGCAGTACTACTGCCCCGGAGGCATCTATGAACCCACCGGTCAGCAGACCGCTTTCGTGAGCGACGGAACGCTGAAAATCAAGGCCTATAAGATAGCCCCCTCTCGTCAATCCGACAACTGCGAGTATATTTCCGCCCGTATGAATACGAAGGAAAGCTGGCAGTACGGCTATATCGAGATGCGCGCGCGGATGCCCCTGACCAAGGGAAGCTGGCCTGCGTTCTGGATGCTGCTCAAGGACGGTCCCTCCTATGTGCGGGACAACTCCGGAAAGGGAGCCGAAATCGACATTCTGGAATATGTCCCCGGCGACGACCCGAACACGATCTACTTCTCGGCCCACAGCTACAACGCCACCCCCGAGGCCGGGACCGAAACGGGTTATGTCGATCCCGCCACGGGCCGGAAATATTCCTATTGCCAGTACAAGTCGATTCCCGACCCCGGCAACTGGCACTGCTACGGCATGGAATGGACCCACGACTATATCCGGGGCTTCTGCGACGGCGTGGAATACTTTTATGTCCCGAACCCGACACCGGATGCGGACGACCCCGCCACCTGGCCCTTCGACCAGAAGTTCTATCTCAAGCTCAACCTCGCCGTCGGTGGCACGTGGGGCGGTACCCCCGCCGCGAACTTCAACGAGGAAACCTACGAGATTGACTGGGTCCGCGTTTACGCCGCCAATGGCAGCACTCCAGACAACCCGGACACCCCGACGAATCCGGTCGAGGAGAAGTTGACATCGACCCAATGGGTGTTGACGGGCGTCCTGGAGGAAGGTGAGAATGTTACCACTTCCGCCGGCAACAAGCTGACGCTGAATCCGGATTATACGATGGCGTTCGACTGCACCGCGAACGGCGGCCAGACCTTCGACCACACGTGGGAAGGCTGCCTGATCGACCCTGCCGCTTATGGCGAAGTCAGCGACATGCGCTGGAGCACTTATACCGTGGACGGAAAGAACTACCTGAAGGTCGATAATGGTTTCCTGCTTGTGTTTGCCCAGGAGGATGTGAACGGCGTGTACGAGATCAAGGAACTGGAGGAAGACAAGCTGACGGTGGATATCCGCACTTACGGCGAAACCTGGACGCTGCTGTTCGAAGCCGCCGGCTCCGCCCCGCAGGAACCGACGCTCGAAGAGAAGTTGACATCGACCCAATGGGCGCTTGCGGGCGTCCAGGAGATAGGCGAAAATGTTACCACCTCCGTGGGTAACAAGCTGACCCTGAACAGTGATCATACCCTGGCCTTCGACTGCACCGCAAACGACGGGCTGACCTTTGATCACACCTGGGAAGGCGCGTTGATTGATCCTGCTGCCTACGGCGCCATCAGCGACATGCGCTGGAGTACTTACACCGAGGAAGGGAAGGATTATCTGAAGGTCGAGAACGGCTTCCTGCTGGTTTTCGCCCAGGAGGACGTGAATGGTGTGTATGAGATCAAGGAGCTGACCGCGGATAAATTGACTGTGGAAATACTTACCTACGAAGAGCTTTGGACATTTACCTTTGAAGCTGTCAAATAGGGAACTACAAAAAAGGGGCGCTCCATCATGTTGGGGCGTCCCTTTCCGATAGCTATTTTCCCATTTTTAGTGCTGAACTTTTTCCCGACTTTTCTGGAGTCTTTCGTTAAGAAGGGTCCAGATGGCTTCGGGTTTCATGGTCAGGTCTTCTACGAAAAGATTGAAGTACGTGTGATGATTCACTTCGATTCCATCCTTGTAGTTGATGCGAAGGAATGCATCTCCGGGCTCAATGGACGCGATATCCGAAAACAGGATTTCGCGTTTCTTTAACATGTTAATTGTCAGGCCCTTATCGGAGATGACAAGAAAACTCTCGCCAGACAACCATTCTTTCGAAAAGAGAATCAGGAGGAAGATGCCGGACCCTCCGAGCAGGATGACAAGCAGCCACATCCACATTGAAAGGCTCTCATTTTGAGATATTAAATAAATGGGGACGCCAACTAAAACGGCAAGCCCTATGGCTACCGGCAGAAACTTTTGATGCGAATGATATATTTTAATCTTTTCCATGTAATTCACGCTATTTCCTTCCGTCGGGCACGACGGTATACATAGTGTGCCCGTCAGGGGTGCATTTCAGATTTTCAAACAGTTGAGAGATGGTCACGAAAACATATCCCTGTTTTTTCAACACCGGAATGGCCTCGTCGAGGGCCTCGACGGTGGCCTCGTTGCCTTCAAAGTCGTGGAGAAGGTAGATGGCTCCGGGTTCGGCGTTGGCGATGATGCCTTCGCGGCGCGCGTCCTTATCGACAGTAGCCACCCAGTCCTCACAGCCCTTGCCGCAGATAAAGGTTAGGTCGATCCAATCGTACATCTCGGGCTTGACATTGATATACGGAGGGCGGAAGAACTTCGGCCGTTGGCCGGTGATCTGCTCGATCATCTTGGAGGTCGCCAGGATTTCCGTTTTGACCTGCTCCTCGTCCATCTGGGACATCATCGAATGCGTGAGGGAATGATTGCCGATTTCGCACCCCAACTCCAGGGCGCGCTTCATATTTTCGGCGGTTTCCTCGTTGATGTTATTGCCGATAAAAAAGAATGTAGCGGGCACATTGTGCTTGGCAAGGACATCGAGCATCATGGACTCAGTGGTCAGGTTGGGACCGTCATCAAAGGACAGGGCGAGATATTTCACGGGTTCCTTTGGCGCGCAGGCCGCGGCAAGGGCGGAAAGGCAGATCATCATCAGGTGCTTGGCGGTTATCTTCATGGCTGTTCGTTATAAATCCTATCAAAGATAATCATTTTCCTCTTTTGTTCACGAATCGCCCAAAGGGCTGAGGCGGCCACAAGGAGAATGTCGATTCCGAGCACGATGAACAGATAGGGCCTTGGCTCAGCCAGCATGAGAAAGGTGCCGATCATCCCGCATAATAACAGGGGATTCGGGTTTTTGGAGATAAAATACCGTCTGTCGTGAAAGACGCGGCCAAAAAACCATTCGGGAAAGATGTCCAACAGAACAAACGGCAAACCGAGGACAAGGTACCGGAGATTATTCCCGTCCGTCCACCGATACAACAGGATGCACAGTAACTGGATTCCCAGCACAATACCGACGAGCGGTATGAATACTTTCAAGAAGCGTTTCATTGTTCCTCAAATTGATTTGTTGTTGCAAATATAATAAAACTTTATTGAGAAACAATAATCTTTGTAAAAATTTCAATAAAAATATACGAGCCCTAACGGAAGCAATCCGCAGGGCTCGTTTAGGGCTGTTATCGATATGTTACACCCCTAGGGCTTCTTTAACGGCCTCGTCGATTTGCTCGGCGCGGAGGTCGCGCTTGAGAATCGTGCCGTCGGGGCCGAAGAGGATGATGAGCGGAATCGCGTTGAAGCCGTATGCTTTTTGAGGGATTTGCTGGGCGTTGATGATCTGGTTCCAGGTGATTCCCAACTCTTTGGCCGCGTCGATGGTGGCTGCGACATTGTCCATGACGGCGACGCTGAGCACGTCGAAATTGTCACCGTGGTAGGTGTTGTACACGTTCGCTATGTTGGGCATTTCTCTCCGGCAGGGGTTGCACCAGGAGGCCCAGAAATCGACCAGTACATATTTGCCCTTGCCGACATAGTCGGAGAGTTTGACGGTCGATGTCTCCGGATTCTCCGGGTCCTGGACGACGGTGAAATCGACGAATGGTTTACCTTCCATGGTGTTGACCAGGGGGCTGTAGATATCGAACATTTCGGTGTACATGATGGAGGACATCGGCGCTGTCTTGATCTCATCGGAGAGACCGTTTATCAAGGCGAGCATCTCCTCGGGATCCTGCG
>JAFYTP010000025.1 GCA_017558775.1 Bacteroidales bacterium
CCATCGCCGCCCCGGACATGGGCGGCGCAAAGCGCGCCAACGCCTATGCGAAGAACCTGCACTGCCCGGTGGTTATCTGCCACAAGACCCGTGCGAAGGCCAATGTCGTGGAGCGCATCGTGCCCATCGGCGAGGTGGAGGGCCGCGACATCGTGATCATCGACGACATCATCGACACGGCCGGCACCCTGACCGCCGCCGCGAACGAACTGGTGAAGCGGGGCGCCCGGAGCGTCCGCGCCTTCGCCACGCACGCCGTCCTGTCCGGTCCCGCCTACGAGCGGATCGACTCCTCCGCCCTGTCCGAGGTCTACGTGACCGACACGATTCCCCTGAATCCCGAGAAGCGGGCTCTCCAGGGCAAGATCCGCGTCGTCTCCCTGGCCGAGACCTTTGCCCGGATGATCCTCCGGGTGTACAACTACGAACCCATTTCCTCCGAATTCCCGCTCTAGTGAAAGTATTCCTCGCCGCCGTCGTCTTCGTGGGACTCGCCGTGCTGCTGCTCGGCGTGAACATCTTCTTTTTCCACCGTCCCTTCCCGGACGGGGAGATATCCACGAACCCGGAGATGCAGAAGCGGGGGATCAAATGCGCGAAACAGGAAGAACTGGAAATGCTCGCCCAGCGGAAGGGAAAGAAAGTGTGCAGCGGGAATTATTCCGAAGCCTGCGCCTCCTGCTCCTTCCGGCCAGGCGGGAAGTCCTAAATCCGACCTGAATGAAGGAAAGAAGACATAAAACGCTCATGGGCAGGCTCCTCCGGGGCCTGCTCGTGGTTGTCGTTTCCCTCCTCGTGCTGCTGTTTCTGGGCGTTCTCGAGACCAGCGTGAGCCCCATTTACCGCTTCCGGGAGCCGGCGGCGTTCAGCGGTCCGGACATCTTCAATCCTTACCGTGACCTGGACACGGCATATTGTTGGAAACGGGCGAGCCTTCACACGCACACGCGGGTGAAAGGCCCCTGGCCGGTCAACGAAAGCGAGGCCTGGCCGCAGGAAGTGTACGAAGCCTATGAGAAGCTGGGTTACGACGTCGTCACTTTCTCCAACCACAATGAACTCACCACCCATCCCTTCGATTCCACGCTCCAGGTCAACGTGTACGAGCAGGGATACAGTCCCTTCAAGTTCCACAAGCTGGTGTTCGGAAGCGACCGGGTGCAGCATTTCGACCCGATGGTGCCGGTCCTGGCCTCCCAGAAGCAGTTCGAGCTGAACCGGCTCGGGAAGGATGCGGACATCATCCAGATCAACCACCCTTACCGGACCTGGATGGGTGCCGACAAGGACCATCTGTCCGTCCTCTCGGGGTATGAGCTGATGGAGCTGGACTCCGGCATCGGCACGGAAAACGAGTACTGGGACTGGGCGCTCAGCGCCGGCCATTACAGCTTCGGCGTGGCCAATGACGACCTCCACCACCCGAGCGTCCACTGCGCCATCGGCATTCGCTGCACCTTCCTGTGCACGCCTTCAGGTCGATATGAGGACCTGCGGGAGACGCTCCTCGGCGGCTGCTATTACGCGATGCGGGTGCCGGATTACGGCGACGGCGACTGGGAGGTCAAGTACGCGAAGAACCGTGAGCTGCCTTTCATCACGGACATCGGTGTCCGCGGGGACACCGTCTACATGGACCTTTCCGCCCCGGCCGACAGCATCCGGGTCAACGGGCAGGACCATGCCACCCTCGCCCTGGTGGAAAACATCGACAGTATCGCCTATCCGATGAAGCCGACGGACGCTTTCGCTCGGATGACGGCTTTCTTCCCGGACGGGGCGGTCATTTACACCAACCCCTTCGCGAGGTATGACGCCTCGGCGGCGGCCAGTCCGATGGACAACCGTCCCCAGCAGGTGGATTACCTCCTGACGATTTTGTATAACCTCATGCTGCTGGCCCTGGCCATCGGGGCCGTCGGCCTTTGGATAAAGTTTTTGAAGCAAAGATGAGCTTTTTCAAGAAGAAAGTACCGCTGGCGGTCTGGAGCCTCGTCCTTGCCATCTTCACGCTCGTGGCGTTCCACGGGCCGTTCTTCTCACGGGTCCTCAAGAACGTGGAAGGCGGCTGGAACGGCATCGTGATCTTCGGCACGGCGCTCCTGCTGCTGTTGGTGCTGGATTTCCTCTTATACTACGCCCTCGCCTGGCTCGGTCGGGGCGTGGGCAAGGCCATCATCGCCTTCACCCTCTTCGGGGATGCGGTGATGCTCTATTTCGTAAAGACCTACGACGTCCTGGTGACGGACGAGATGATGGGCAACGTGCTCCGGACGCAGTATTCCGAAGCGTCGGGCTTCTTCTCCTTCTCCGGGGTTCTCTATATCCTCCTGCTCTGCGTGGTGCCCTGCATTTACGTCTTCGGGCGGAAGATTGAATACGGTTCCTGGAAGCGGTTCCTCGCCTGGCTGGGCGGCTGCGTGGCGGCCCTGCTCGTGCTGGTGTTCGGCAACATGAAGAACTGGCCCTGGATCGACCGGAACTCCACGGAGCTGGGCAGTCTCCTGATGCCGTGGTCCTATATTGTCAATACCTTCCGGTACCAGGCCGCTGAAAAGCGGAAGAACGTCCAGGAGATCCCGCTCCCGGACGCGACGATGACCGATGACCGCCCCGCCGTGTGCATCCTCATCATCGGCGAATCCGCCCGCCGGGACCATTTCTCCCTGTACGGTTACGGCAAGGAGACCAACCCCTATACCTCGAAGGACAGCGTCAAGGCCTATGTGGCCGATGCCGCCGCCACTTACACCGCCGCCGGCGTGAAGGCCATCCTGGAGCCCAATGACTCCGAAGAGCTCTATGAGATCCTGCCTAACTACCTGTACCGCACCGGCATCGACGTCTTCTGGCGCACGAGCAACTGGGGCGAGCCCCCGGTCCATGTGCGGAAGTACGAGACCATCGGCGACCTCCGGAAGCGCCTGCCCGACGCGGACCAACGCTACGACGGCGCCCTCCTCGCGAACCTGAAGGACGAGATCCTGGAAGGCGGCAAGGACCAGGTGTTCGGCGTCCTCCATACCTACACGAACCACGGACCGACCTACAACACCAACTATCCGTCCGAGTTCGAAATCTTCAAGCCTGTGAGCCGCACCACGGAAATGTCCAAGGTGAGCCAGGAAGAACTCTTCAACGCCTACGACAACAGCATCGTCTACACCGACTGGATGGTCCATTCGGTCATCGACCTGCTCCGCGGCATGGACTGCCGCGCCTGCGTGCTGTTCGTCTCCGACCACGGAGAATCCCTGGGCGAAAACAACCTCTACATGCACGGGGTGCCCTATTCCATGGCCCCCCGCGAGCAGATCGAGATCCCCTTCCTAGTCTGGACTTCAGACACCACTCTTCAAATGAAGGACCTCCCGAAAGTAGGACAATATCATGTTTTTCATACAGTTTTATCCTTCTTCAAAATCGACAGTCCCATTTTTGACGAAAATTTAAGTATATTTAAAACCCCTGAAAACTTTGAGCCCGAAGGGCGATAGTAAGTCCCTTCCCCGAGGGAAGGGATTTAGGGATGGGGTAACGTAGACAAAATAAATGTGCGGTGGGTAATTTTCGCAAACCACCAACATTCATTTTTTGATGACATTGAACTTGCGAAACTTGATATTACCATGGCATTAGTAGCGATTGTGGGCCGGCCGAATGTCGGCAAGTCCACCCTTTTCAACCGCTTAGTGGGTATGCGCCAGGCCATTGTCGATGAGACGGCCGGCGTGACCCGGGACCGCCACTACGGCAAGTGCGACTGGTGCGGCACCGAGTTCTCGGTGGTCGACACCGGCGGTTATACCTCCAACTCCGACGACGTCTTCGAAGATGCGATCCGCCGCCAGGTGGTCATCGCCGTGGAAGAGGCCGATGTCGTCCTGTTCATGTGCGAGGCCGCGACCGGCATCACCGATTATGACCAGGAGATCGCGGACCTCCTGCGTCGTTCCAAGAAACCCGTCGTCCTGTGCGTGAACAAGGTCGATTCGGGCGAGAAGATGTACGACGCCTATGACTTCTACGGCCTGGGCCTCGGCGAGGTCTGGACCATCTCCGCGGCCAACGGCTCCGGCACCGGCGACCTCCTGGACGAGATCGTCCGTGTCCTGCCGAAGGACGCCCCGGAGGAGGAAGACCACGCGGACATTCCGCACATCGCCATCGTCGGCCGTCCGAACGTGGGCAAGTCCTCGATGACGAACGCCCTGCTGGGCGAGGAACGAAACATCGTCACCCCCGTCGCGGGCACGACGCGCGATTCCATCTCCACGTATTATAATAAGTTCGGCCACGAGTTCATGCTGGTCGACACCGCCGGCATGCGCAAGCGGGCGAAGGTCACCGAGGACCTGGAGTTCTACTCCGCCCTCCGCGCGATGCGCACCATCGAGCATTCCGACGTGTGCATCCTCATGATCGACGCCACCCTGGGCATGGAGGCGCAGGACATGAACATCTTCAACATCATCCAGAAGAACCGCAAGGGCTGCGTCATCGTCGTGAACAAGTGGGACCTCTTCGAGAAGGAGTCCAACACGATGCGCGACTACACCGAGGCCCTGAAGGCCCGCCTGGCGCCGTTCAACGACATTCCGATCGTATTCACGTCGGTGATCAACAAGCAGCGCATCCTGGAGGTGCTGAACGCTGCCGCCCACGTGGCGGACAACATGAAGCGCCGCATCTCCACCTCCGAGCTGAACGACGCGATGCTTCCGGAGATCGAGAACTACCCGCCGCCGGCATGGAAGGGCAAGTACATCAAGATCAAGTACGTCACCCAGCTGCCGACGCGCACCCCGCAGTTCGCCTTCTTCTGCAACCTGCCCCAGTGGGTGAAGGACCCGTACAAGCGCTTCCTGGAGAACAAGCTCCGCGAGCACTTCGACTTCACCGGCTGCCCTATTCAAGTGTATACTAGAGCAAAGTAATATGTTTGACGCTAAGAAAGTGAAGGACGCTTGCGTCCAATGGATTCGGGACTGGTTCGAAGAGAACGGTCTGGGATGCAACGCTGTCATCGGCATTTCCGGTGGCAAGGACAGTTCCGTCGTTGCCGGCCTCTGCGTGGAGGCCCTTGGCGTGGACCGCGTGATCGGCGTGACGATGCCCAACGGCGTGCAGCCGGACATCGCCGATTCCATCAAGCTCATCAACCACCTGGGAATCAAGCGGTATGATGTGAACATCGGCGCGGCCTACGACGCCCTGATGGCGGAAGTGGAGCTGAAACTCGGGCATGAAGCATCGGCCCAGACGCGGATCAATATGGCTCCGCGCCTGCGGATGACGGCCCTCTACGCCATCTCCCAGTCGAACAACGGCCGCGTGGCCAACACCTGCAACCTCTCCGAGGACTGGGTGGGTTACAGCACCCGCTACGGCGACGCCGCGGGCGACTTCGCGCCCCTCGGTGGCCTCACCGTGCAGGAAGTCAAGGCGGTCGGCAAGGAACTCGGCCTCCCCATCGACCTGGTCGAAAAGGCCCCCTCCGACGGCCTCTGCGGTAAAACCGACGAGGACAACCTCGGCTTCACCTACGCTGTCCTGGACCGCTACATCCGCACCGGCATCTGCGAGGATCCGGACACCAAGGCCCTCATCGACCGCAAGCACGTCCTGAACCTCTTCAAGCTCAAACCCATCCCGCATTTCGATCCGGAGATCTAGGGTCGAAACAGGGAAAAACGAAAGAGAATGTATCCGCGGAATGTTTTCCGCGGATTATTGTTATATTTGTGGTACGAGTCGAAAAAGGCTTATGAAGGACTATTTGGAGTTGTCGGAGCTGCTCGCGAGGGTGCGGGAGAGCGTTGCGGACGCTTTCCCGGAGAGGTATTGGGTCAAGGGGGAGATCAGTTCCTGGAGTCCGAGGGCCAATGGGCATTGCTATTTGAACCTTTCCGAGAGTGTGAAGGGGAAGCAGGTGGCCGATGTAAGGGCGATTATCTGGAAGTGGAATTTCCCGCAGCTGAAGGCGTTTTTCGAGTCCGAGACCGGGCAGGCGCTGCAGGCGGGGATCACGGTCCTCGTCAGGGTGCAGGTCAATTTCGACCCGGTGTTCGGGATGACCCTGTTTGTCGATGACATCGACCCGGCCTTTACGGTGGGGGAGCAGGCGCTGGCGAAGAAGAAGGCCATCGAGAAGCTCACCGCCGGAGGGTATCTGGAAATGCAGCAGGAACTTGCGCTCCCGGCTCTGCCGTACCGACTTGCCGTCATCACATCCAAGACTGCGGCGGGATATGGCGACTTTCGGAGGCATCTGCTTGAAAATGAGGCGGGATACGCCTTCCAACTGGACTTATACGAAGCTTTGATGCAGGGGGAACAGGCCCCTGCGTCCATAATTGCCGCGCTCGCGGACGCGCAGGAGGGGGCGTATGACGCCCTGCTGATCCTGCGCGGCGGCGGGTCGGAGATGGACCTTTCCTGCTTCGACGATTTCGACCTGGCGGTCGCCATTGCCACGTGTCCGGTGCCGGTCATCACGGCCATCGGCCACGACCGCGATTTCCATATCGCGGACCTGGTGGCGAACCGGTATGTGAAAACCCCCACAGCCCTTGCCGATCTCTTCCTGGACATGTACGCCGCTGAAGATGAGGTGCTTGACGACCTGGAAGCCCGAATCCGGCGCGCAGTGGCCGACCGACTGGGCGGGATGTCGCAGCGGGTGGACGGGCTCGTCGCCCGGATCCGCCTGGGGTTGCAGGCCCGGGTCCATGCGCACGAGCGGGCCGTGCAGGAGCAGACCGCAAGCATCCGGCTGGGCCTCAGCCGGAAGTACGCGGAACTCGTGCGGC
>JAFYTP010000026.1 GCA_017558775.1 Bacteroidales bacterium
ACTCGAGAACGTGACCCCTCAGATCGAGGTCAAGTCCCGTCGTATCGGTGGTGCGAACTTCCAGGTGCCGACCGAGTTGCGTCCGGAACGGAAAGTCTCCGTCGCCATGAAGAACATGATCTCTTTCGCCCGTAAGCGTTCCGGTCACTCGATGGCAGAAAAACTTTGCGCCGAAATCGTCGCCGCGTTCAACAACGAGGGTGGCGCTTACAAGCGTAAGGAAGACATGCACAGAATGGCTGAGGCCAACAAGGCCTTTGCGCACTTCCGTTTCTAATTTTTAAAGCTGCATTATCCAGTGGCAAAGAGAGATCTTACATACACGCGTAACATCGGCATCATGGCCCACATCGATGCCGGCAAGACCACCACGTCCGAGCGAATCCTGTACTACACCGGAAAGACCCACAAAATCGGTGAGGTCCACGAAGGTGCGGCCACGATGGACTGGATGGTCCAGGAACAGGAGCGGGGCATTACCATCACTTCGGCCGCAACGACGGCGTTCTGGCACTACAACGGGGATACCTATCAGATCAACCTGATCGACACTCCCGGCCACGTCGACTTCACGGTGGAGGTGGAGCGTTCCCTCCGCGTCCTGGACGGAACGGTGGCCACTTTCTGCGCGGTCGGACGCGTCCAGCCCCAGAGCGAGACCGTCTGGCGCCAGGCCGACAAGTACGGTGTGCCTAAGATCGCGTATGTTAACAAGATGGACCGAGTCGGCGCTGACTTCCTCGCCTGTGTCGAGGAAATCAAGCAGAAGCTCGGTGCTACCGCTGTTCCCATCTGCATCCCGATCGGTGCCGAAGACAAGTTCGACGGCATCGTGGACCTCATCGACATGAAGGCCATCTTCTACAACAACACGGACGAGCTGGTCAACTACAAGGAAGGCGAGATTCCCGCCGACCTGAAGGGCGAGGCCGCCCGCTGGAGGGACATCCTCCTGGAGGCCGCCGCCGAGTGCGATGAGACCCTGATGGAGAAGTACTTCGAGGATCCCGACTCCCTGACCAAGGAGGAAATCATCGCCGCCCTGCGCAAGGGTACGATCTCCATGCAGATCGTCCCGGCCTGCTGCGGTTCTTCCTTCAAGAACAAGGGTGTCCAGTTCCTCCTGGATGCCGTGATGCGGTATCTGCCTTCCCCGCTCGACAAGGGCGCAGTCAAGGGAACCGATCCCCGTACCGGTGAAGAAATCGTCCGCAATCCTTCCGCCACGGAGCCTTTCGCGGCCCTGGTGTTCAAGATTGCCACCGACCCGTTCGTGGGCCGTCTGGCCTTCCTGAGGGCTTATTCCGGACGTCTCGAAGCCGGCTCCTATGTGTACAACACCCGTACTGGCAAGAAAGAGAGAGTGGCCCGCCTGTACCAGATGCACTCCAACCACCAGAACCCGATCGAGTTCGTGGAGGCCGGTGACATCTGCGCGGCCGTGGGCTTCAAGGACCTCCGTACCGGCGACACCGTCTGCCTGGAGGAGCGTCCGATCGTCCTCGAGTCCATGGAATTCCCGGATCCGGTGATCGGCATCGCCGTGGAGCCCAAGACCCAGAAAGACCTGGACAAACTCGGCATCGCCCTCGGCAAGCTCGCCGAGGAGGACCCGACCTTCACCGTCAAGTCCGACGTCGAGACCGGCCAGACCGTCATCAGCGGCATGGGTGAGCTCCACCTCGACATCATCGTGGACCGTCTCCGCCGTGAGTTTGGTGTGGACATCAACCAGGGAGCCCCGCAGGTCAACTACAAGGAGGCCATCACCTCGAGCTTCCAGCTCCGGGAGGTCTTCAAGAAGCAGACCGGCGGCCGCGGCAAGTTTGCAGACATCATCGTCAACATCTCTCCTGCCGACGAAGGCGTCATGGGTCTTCAGTTCATCAATTCGGTCAAGGGCGGCAACATCCCCAAGGAATTCATCCCGTGCGTCGAGAAGGGCTTCCAGTCCGCGATGCTGAACGGCGTGCTCGCCGGTTACGAGGTGCCTTCCCTGAAGGTGGAACTGCTCGACGGCAGCTACCACCCGGTGGACTCCGACCAGCTCTCCTTCGAGCTGGCGGCCCGGATGGCCTTCCGTCACGCCTGCCCTAAGTGCCACCCGGTCCTCATGGAGCCGATCATGTCCCTCGAGGTCGTGACGCCGGAGGATTACATGGGTGACATCGTCGGCGACCTCAACCGCCGCCGTGGCCAGATTGTCGCTATGGATTCCACCGCCAATGGAGCACGCATCGTCAAGGCATTCGTTCCGCTCTCGGAGCAGTTCGGCTACGTCACCGTGCTGCGCACCCTTTCTTCGGGCCGCGCGACCAGCACGATGTCGTTCGACCACTACGCCGAAGTCCCGGCCACCCTCGCGAAGGGTATCGTCGAGAAGAGCGGTTACCGTGCGATGGACGAAGAGTAATTTATGCAAAAGAGAAAAAAGTAAATAGAAATGAGCCAGAAAATCAGAATCAAACTCAAGTCGTACGACCACATGCTCGTGGACAAGTCCGCCAGCAAGATCGTCGATACAGTGAAGGCTACCGGTGCGAAGGTCAATGGTCCCATTCCGCTTCCTACCCACAAGAAGATCTTCACTGTGAACCGCTCCACCTTCGTGAACAAGAAGTCCCGCGAGCAGTTTGAACTCGACTCCTACGTCCGTCTTCTGGACATCGACGATTCCAACGCGAAGACCGTCGACGCTCTCATGAAGCTCGAACTCCCTTCCGGTGTCGAGGTCGAGATCAAGGTCTGAGGTTTTACTACTAAAACCTGACTGTTTAAGAGCTCCTGTCATTTTATGGCAGGGGCTCTTTTGGTTATGTGCACTTAAACCCGTATCTTTATAGGCGTATCAAGTCCACTAAACCTGTATGATCAAACGTATTCTTCACCTGCTGGCGGCCCTTTCGATGAGCCTGTCGGCCCTGGCACAGTCTCCGGACCCCAATTTCCACATCTATCTTTGCTTCGGCCAGTCCAACATGGAAGCCGGCGCCCGTCCCGCTCCGCAGGATGAGGGCTTCGACAACCCCCGTTTCCAGTTCATGGCGGCGGTGGACATGCCCCGCTACAACCGCGAGATGGGCCACTGGTATACGGCTGTCCCGCCGATTTGCCGCGAAGGCAACAACATGGGTCCGGTCGATTTCTTCGGCCGCAAGATGATCGAGAACCTGCCGGAAGAGGTCCGCGTGGGCGTGATCAATGTCTCCGTGGCGGGCGCGAAGCTTGAGCTCTGGGACAAGGATGCTTGCGAAGAATACCTGGCGGCGGAGGCCGCCGATCCTTCCCGCGGCTGGCTCGTGAATATCGCCAAGGCGTACGGGATGAGCCCCTACCAGCGTCTGCTGGACATGGCGCGCATCGCCCAGAAGGACGGCGTGATCAAGGGCATGCTGCTGCACCAGGGCGAGTCCAACCCGGACGACGCCGCCTGGCCGGGCCGCGTGAAGAAGATCCATGACGACCTCTGCGCGGACTTGGGCATCGACCCGGACACCGTCCCCCTGCTCGCGGGCGAGCTGAAATACGCGGAGGTCGATGGCGTCTGCGCCGCTTTCAACGAGGTGGTCCTCCCGCACCTGCCGGAGGTGATGCCGAACGCCTATGTCATCTCCGCGCTGGGCTGCGAGAGCACGGGCGACCAGTTCCATTTCAGCACCGAGGGCATGCGTCTGATGGGCTACCGTATGGCGGAGAAGATGCTCCAGCTCGAGGGCGTCAAGCCGGTCGAGCGTCGCACCCTGGCCCTGCAGCCGGATAAGCTTGGCATTAACATCAGCCCCACCCTCGCGGGCATTTTCTTCGAGGACATCAACCAGAGTGTCGATGGCGGCATCTGCGCCCAGCTCATCCAGAACAACTCCTTCCAGGCCTACAACGTTCCGGACGGCCCGGAGAACGAGTTCTCTCAGTGCGACACCGTCTTCTTCGGCTGGACCGTCCTGCGCGGGGAAGGCGCTGTGGGCACTGCCCATGCGGTCGATGACAAGCCGCTGGTGAAGAAGCTCAAGCGTTGGTACGACTACGACCCGAACGACAAATATGACGACGAGCTGCGCTACAAGCAGTACTCCGTCCGCTTTGACATCGACAAACCCGGCGCCGGCTTCGGCATCGCGGCCAATGGCTACGGCATCACCGAATACAAGCGCGGCCCCGGCCTCATCTACTCCGACAACACACAGGTGGCCTCCATCCCCGCCAAGGAGGGTGTCAATTACGACCTGGGCCTGTACCTGCAGGGCAATAAATACAAGGGAACCATCTCTGTCTATCTGGAGGATGCCGCCGGCAACCTCAATTCCAACGTGGTGATGATTTCCAACCTCGGCAAGAACTGGAAGCAGTATACCGGCACGCTGAAGGCACAGCGCTCCGTGGACAGCCGCCTTGCCATTGTGGCCGACGCAAAGGGCACTTTCTGGCTCGATTTCGTCACGCTGGTACCGGAGGCTTCTGAGCTGTGGAAAGACGGCAAATACGGCCCTTTCCGCAAGGATCTGCTGGAAGCACTGGAGGCCCTGCATCCGACCTTCATGCGTTTCCCGGGCGGCTGCGCCTCGGAAGGCCCGAACTACTTCGGCCAGGTGTTCTGGAAGAACTCCGTCGGCCCGCGTGAGGAGCGCATTGGCTTCCGCAACCACTGGGGCTACTGGACCTCGCAGTACATCGGTTTCTATGAGTATCTGCTGATGGCGGAGGCCCTCGGCGCCACCCCGCTGCCCGTGCTCAACAACGGCGTGACCTGCCAGTTCGCCGGGCACCAGTACATCGCCCCGCTCGACACGCAGGAGGACCGCGACCGCTTCTACAGCATCTTTGTCAAGGACGCCCTCGACTTCATCGAATTCTGCAACGGCGGTCCGCAGACCGAATGGGGCGCCAGGCGCGTACAGATGGGTCATCCCGCACCGTTCAACCTCAAGTATCTGGGAATCGGCAACGAAAACCAGGGCGCCGAGTTCTGGGAGCGCTTCGATATCATGTACAAGGCGGTGAAGGAGAAGTATCCGGAGATCACCATCATCACCACGGCTGGCGCCCAGGCCGCCGGGCGCGAATTCAACGCCAACATGGCGCAGATTGACGCGAAATATCCCGACACCATCGTGGATGAACACTATTACATGAGCGACAACTGGTTCCTTTCCAATGGAGACCGCTATAACGCCGGCAAGGAGCGCGGCAACGAGGGCAACACCTACGACCGCAGCAAGCCTACGCGCGTGTTCGTGGGCGAATTTGCGAACAACCGCGCCAACAACGCCTATTCCTCCGCGATGGCGGAAGCGGCCTACTGGACGAGCCTGGAGCGCAATTCCGACATGGTCGTGATGGCCGCGTACGCCCCGCTCTTCTGCAAGAAGGGTTTCAACAAATGGGATTCCAACCTCATCTGGTTCGACAACCGCGGCATGTGGCGCAGCTGCAACTACTGGTACCAGCAGCTGTTCTCCGTGGCCGGCGACCGCGCCTTCGAGATGTCCGCCGCCTTGAACGGGGATGCTGTCGATGAAAAGATCTATACCTCTCCCACCATCGACACCAAAACCGGCGAAATCTTCATCAAGATGGTCAATGTGGAAGCGGTGGACAAGGTGTTTACGGTCGATACCGGCAGCTCTTTGGCCTACGAAGCCACACTTGAGTTCGTCTCCTCGCACGACACTTCCATCAAGAACCAGGGAGCCCAGAACTACTATTCCAGCCATCCGGACTATGCCACGCCGCCGACTGTCGGTGGCCCCGCCGCGGGCGGACGTCCCGGCCTTCGCGAAATGGCCTTCCGCTTCGGCCGCCGCGTGAAATACACCGAGCCCGTCGCCCCGCACACCAAGGCCCTCGGCACGGTCAAGGGCACCTTCGACTTCACCCTGCCGGAGAACGCCATCGCGATCCTGCGGCTTAAACCCGTCCGATAATGAACAAGACTAGCCGATTTATCTTGACCGCGATTCTGGTATCGGGCGCTATCATTTCGCTGGCTGTCTGCTGCCGGAAGGGGTCCAAAGACGGTCCTTGCGACATCTACCGGAAGGCCGGTACTCCTTGCGTTACGGCCCATAGCACCACGCGCGTGCTGGATTCCCGCTACCGCGGGCCGCTCTATCAGGTGCAACGCGATTCCGACGGTGCGACGCTGGATATCCGTGCCACCCGGGACGGCTATGCCGACGCCGCGGCGCAGGACGCCTTCCTTGCCGGAACCATCGGCCGCATCACGGTCATCTATGACCAGTCCGGGATGGGCAACGACCTGCTGCCTGCGCCGCCGGGCACCTTCCAGGGCCCCAACAAGGGCGGATTCAACAACCCCGCCATCGCCGACATGGCGCCGGTCCTGCTGGACGGCCATAAGGTCTATGGCGTCTATATCATGCCTGGCATGGGCTATCGCTGCAACAACGCGCGCGGTCTGGCCATCGACGACGAGCCGGAAGGCATGTATTACGTCATCGACGGTACCCACTACGACAGCGGCTGCTGCTTCGACTACGGCAATTCCTCCACCAACGGCCGTGCTGTGGGCACTGGCACGATGGAAACCGCCTATTATGGCACATCCACGGCCTGGGGCCGCGGAAACGGGGAAGGTCCCTGGATTATGGCCGATATGGAGGCCGGTCTCTTCTCCGGCTATGGCGCGAAGGAGAATGATGTTCCGTCTATCAAGGACTGGCGGTTCGTTTCCGTCTATGTCAATGGTGGCGGCGGCAACCAATGGGATTTGCGAGGTGGCGACGCCACGCAGGCGGAGGTGACCACCTATTACAGTGGCGTCCGGCCCGGAACGCCTGACAGCGATGCCTACTATCCGATGCATAAGAAAGGCGGTATGTTGCTGGGGAACGGCGGTGACAACGGCAACGGATCCGCCGGCACCTTTTACGAGGGCGTTATGACGGTCGGATATCCTACCGATGAGGCAATCGCCGCCGTGCAGGAGAATATCGCCGCGGCAGCATACCGGGCCTATCCGCTCGCTCTGTCGCGCCTGGCTTCCTTTTATCCGGGCGAAAGTCAGCAGTTGGGCGTGTTCCTTGAGAACGTCACTTCCAAGCCGATCAAGGACATCCAGGTTGAACTCGCGATTCCCGACGGATGGACGCTGCGACAGGTCAATGAATTCTCGCGCAGCCTGGAACCGGGTGAAACGGTGATGGTTATGTACGAACTGACCGGCGCCAAAGCCCGTGTTTCCGGCGATTTGCAGGCAACCGCCCGCTGGCAGGGCGGGGAAGCCTCGGTCTCGACCCGGATCCGTTGCGTGGACGCACTTACGATCAATGAGATTGGCTTGGATCAACCTTTCGTCGAGATCTATAATGCCGGTACCGCTGAAGCCGACCTGTCCGGTCTGGAACTCCGGGTCCGCCGCAGCGGCTGGGCGTCCGTGACGGCCCTGACCTTCCCGGAAGGGACGCGTCTCGACACGGGAGCGCATCTCCTTTTGGAGGTGGATCCCGCGGCCCCGACCGCCCCGGCTACGAAGGTGTTCATCCCCGTCTCTACGGGTCCTAAACTTCATTTCCCGGCCGGCGTCACCACGCTCCCGGTTGCTTCCGTGGCCGGATTCGCTGTGGGTGACAAGATGGGCATCGACCTAGGCGGGCAGTATGAAGAAGTGACCGTCACCGCCGTGGGCACGCCCGCTACGCAGAGCAATCTCGCCCGCGATGCCAAGGCCGGCGACACGCAGCTTTGCATTGTTGGAACCGCTTATATGGAGCCTGGTTCCGTGTTGACTATAAGCACCGGCGACCGTACGGAGAGCGCCATCGTGAAGCAGGTTCTCGTTGTTGCGGAACCTTATGTCCGCCAGTTTGGCGAACGGGAGCGTCCGCACGATCCGGGGCTCGTCGAGCTGGAAAAACCCCTGCAGCGTGATCATGCCGCCGGTGTGGATGTTTCTTGCCTCGGAACGGGTATCAGTTTTGAGCCCGCCACGCGCTTTGCGCACAGCAGCGGCGACGCCCTGCAGCCTTTAGGCGCAGGCTGGACGCCCACGCCGGGACTGTATCTGAGCTATGCCCCTTCCGCGAGCGCGGGTTCTGTCGCCCTGGTCGATCCGGCCACGGGGACCGTGCTGGATGCCGTTGTCTATGGCTCGCAGCAGAGCAATTCCAGCGCCAACGGCACCATCACGAGCCCGGAATTGGCCGTGCTGGAAGGCAACCAGCGCGGAGGCGGCTGCCAAGCCGTGGCTCCGGGCGCCATCCCGGCCTGGCTGCTGGCCCGCAACCCTGAGCTCGCGAAAGCCGCCCCCCGCAGCCTCATCCGCTTCCCGGACGGTGCCGATACGGACGTCCTCTGCGAGGATTTCCGCCTCACGGACCACCCCACGCCCGGTACGGCCAATGTGTGCGAATAACCGATAATAACCCATAATAACACTAAAACGATGAAAAGAATGGTATTGGCAGCGGCGCTTGCCGCTTTGTCCGTGCTTTCTTTCGCACAACCCCGTCAGGCAGGCCCCGCCGACTGGGGCAACTTCAAGCGCTACGAACAGGCGAATGCCCAGCAGGCTTCCGCCCCGCTGGTGGTGCTGATGGGCGACTCCATCACGGACTTCTGGTACAACGAGGACCCGGACTTCTTTACGAAGAACAACTTCGCCGGCCGCGGCATCTCCGGCCAGACGGCGAGCCAGATGCTGGTGCGCTTCAAGCAGGACGTTGTCAACCTGCATCCGAAGGCCGTCGCCATCATGGCGGGCACCAATGACCTTTGCCAGCACATGATGGGCCAAGCGTATTACCCTGACCAGACCATCCTGGACAACATCAAGGCGATGTGCGAACTGGCCGAAGAGGCGGGCATCAAGGTCCTCCTCTGTTCGATTACCCCCTGCGCGCATTATATGGCTATCCCCGAGCAGGACGCCGGCTCGCGCATCGTGGAGATGAACCGGAAACTGAAGGCCTATGCCGACAGCGAGAAGAACATCACGTACGTGGATTACCACACGCCGCTCGCCGACGCGGAGCTCGGCCTTCCCGCGAGCGGCACGTATGACGGCATCCACCCGGCGGTCAATATCTACGACGACATGGAGCGCATTCTGACCGCCAGTATCCAGAAGGTCTTGAAGGTAAAGAACGGATTCTATACCCTCCCGGCTGACGAGGCGGAAGCCCGCAAACTCAAGGCCGACGAACAGCGGCGCGCGAGCGGCCAGCCGATGACTTTCGAGGATATGGTTGAACGTGTGAAGAAGATGTTCCAGGGCGGCGGCATGCGGGCTCCAGCAGCCCCCGCGCCTTCCCGGGGCCAGTTGTATGCCGGCGCCGCCAAGGTGGACATCACACCGGACGAGAAGGACCTGCCTCCGACCTCCCAGGGCATCCTGGACCATTGCTATGCGCGCGTCATCGCCTTCGGCAACGGGGCGACGAAAGCGGCGTTCGTGACCTTCGACGCCGGCAATGCCGATGCCCGGGTGGCGAAGTACATCGACGAGCGCGCCGCCGCGGAACTCGGGATTCCGGAGGGCAACATCCTCTACAATGGAACGCATACGCACTCGGGCAGTTCCGTTCGGGGAGACGAACTGACGGAGCGCGTATGGGGCGCCGTGAAGCAGGCCGTCGCCAATATGGTGCCCGCCAAGGTGGGTTACGGTGAGGGCGTGAGTTACCTGAACGTCAAGCGCGACCTCTTCGACCCGGAGCGGGGGACCTGGTGGGAAGGCCCGGACTACGACGGTAAGTCGGACAAGACCGTGGCTGTTATCTATTTCGAGAGCCTGGAGGGCAAGCCGATAGCCACCTATTTCAATTACGCGATGCACGCGGTGATCACGGGCAATACGGACAAGGTGAGCGCGGACTTCCCGGGCGAGGCGGAAACCTATATCGAGAGCCGGTACGGCCCCGATTTCGTGGCGAGTTTCGCCTCCGGCGCGGCGGGAGACCAGAATCCGCTGTATTTCCAGCAGACCTTCGACTTGCGCGACATCCGGATCGCGGACTACGCGGCCCGCGGGGAGGATATTTCGAACCGGATGCCTCCGGGCGGCCAGGGCCTCGACCGCACCAAGCCTGAAGTGCAGCGCCTGCTCGGTGAGCAAGAGCGGATGATCCAAAGCTATGGACAGCTCCTGGGTGAAGAGGTGAAATATGTCATCATGATGATGCGCCGCTTCGAAACGGACGTCACGCTGAAATGTTCCCGCAAGATCATTTCCGTGCCGGGACGGCGCCAACTGAACGGCGGCGGCCGGGCCGGTTATGCCGGGGAATACGAGGACGGACCGGACGTGCAGGTCGGCCTCAGCCTGATCCTGCTGGACGACATTCCCGTGTGCGGCGTCGCTTCCGAGGTGTATAACCCGATCGCGGTGGAACTGAAACAGAAGTCTCCGTATGCCCGTACCATGATGACGACACTGGCTTACGGTTTCGGCGCCCGTGGCGGCGGATATATGCCGGATGACGAGTCTTACGGCGCCGAAGTGTTCGAGGTGCTGGGTTCCCGCTTCAAGCAGGGATATGCGCAGAGCGCCGTGGTGAATGGCCTGCTCGATATGATTCACGACGCAACACATTGACAGCTATGAAGAAACTATTGGCAATCGCACTTGCGTGTTCCCTGACCACCGGTCTTTCCGCTAAGAATCCGGCGCAGCCGAGCTGGCTGAGCGACGCGGTCTTCTACCAGATTTATCCTTCGTCTTTCCAGGACAGCGACGGGGATGGCTATGGCGACCTGCAGGGAATCATCTCCCGGCTGGACTACATCCAATCCATCGGCGTGACGGCCATTTGGCTGAATCCGGTATATGTATCGGGCTGGACGGACGGCGGTTACGACATCATCGACTTCTACCGGGTGGACAAGCGCTTCGGCGACAACGACGATCTCGTCGAACTGATCCGGGAGGCCCACGCCCGCGGAATCAAGGTCGTCATGGACCTGGTCGCCGGACACTCTTCCGACCAGAACGAGTGGTTCCTGCAGTCCCGGGAAGGCGCCAACCTGCGGTATTCCGACTACTACATCTGGCCCACCTTCAAGCCGGAGGAGAAATCGGCGGAGCCCGCCGCTTCGGACGATCCGGACTATGCCGCGCTGATGAGCGCCCATCTTTCCCTAACCCGAAAGTTCGTGGCGACGGACGCCCCGCGCGGCCCGTATTACATCAAGAACTTCTACGACACCCAGCCTGCGCTGAACTTCGGTTTCGCCCAGCCCGACCCCTCGCACCCGTGGGAGCAGGCGGTGGACGCCCCGGGGCCGATGTCGATGCGCCGCGAGCTCAAAAACATCATGATGTTCTGGATGGACAAGGGCGTGGACGGCTTTCGGGTGGATATGGCGGCCAGCCTCGTGAAGAATGACCCCGACAAGAAGGAAACCATCCGGCTGTGGAAAGAAGATTTCGTCCCGTGGTTTGATGAGGCTTATCCCGAGGGCGTGCTCATCGCGGAATGGTTCAATCCCGCCCAGTCCATCGAGGCGGGCTTCGACCTGGATTTCTTCTGCCACGACGGGCAGTACAACTATTCCACGCTGTTCTTCTTCAACCGCGGCTTCGGGCCCAACCGCAATGCACAGCCGTATTTCGACAAGGCCGGAAACGGAGAGCTGAAAACCTGGTTTGATTTGTATGATTATCAGTATCAGGCGGTTAAAGGAAAAGGATATGTATGTACACCCTCCGGCAATCACGACTTCAACCGCGTGTGCACGGAAGGACGTACCACGCCGGAAGAACTCAAGGTCGCGATGACCTTCTTCCTGACGATGCCGGGCGTTCCGTTCATCTACTATGGCGACGAAATCGGCCTCAAGCAGAACCCGGCCGCGCCCTCCACGGACGGTTCCGGTTTCCGCGCCGGCTGCCGCATCCCGATGCTCTGGGACGGCACGGCCAATGCCGGATTCTCGACCGCGCCCATCGACAAGATCTACATCCCGCAGGATCCGGACCCGAACCGGATGACGGTGGAGAAGGCGGAGGCCGACCCGAACTCCCTGCTCCAGTACGTCCGCGGCCTGCTCCGGCTCCGGAAAGAGGTTCCCGCCCTCGGTGCCGATGCTTCCTGGAAGCTGATTAGCGACCTTGACCAGCCATATCCGATGGTGTACGAGCGCAAATGGCGCGGCGAGCGCTGCTGGGTGGTGCTGAATCCGTCCGGGAAGCAGGTGAGCGCGACGCTCCCGAAAGAACTTTCCAAGCCCGAACTTATCGGCGGCAGCTATAAGAAGTGTACCTACAAACAGACGAAGAAGGGAGATGTCATCCAGCTCTCCGCAATTTCTGCCGCCATCTTCCGGTTCGACGACGTGGACAAGACCGCCGGGACCGTAGGAGAGGGCCATCCGGACAAGCCGAAGGTCTCCGTGGGCAAGCTCGATTTCTATCCGAACTTCGAGTCCAAGCTTGTCTCGCCGAGGAACGTATATGTCTGGGTCCCTGACGATTACACGAAGAATAAGCAATATGCCGTCGTCTATATGAGCGACGGCCAGAACCTGTTCGACCCGGACAAGATGTTCAACCACCAGGAGTGGTGTGTCGATGAGGTCTTCGGCGGTCTTCTGGAGGATGGAAAGATTCAGGACTGCATCGTAGTGGGCGTGGCCAATTCCCGTTCCAGGATGCAGGAATACTTCCCCCAGGATGTGGCCGACCGCTACTCTCCGGAACTGAAAGCGTTCGCAAAGAGTATGCGGATGGGCGAAGAGGATCTGCTGGGGAACAACTACCTGAAGTTCCTGGCCGAAGAGTTGAAGCCCTTTATCGACAAGACCTATTCGACCCGGAAGGACCGTGATCACACTTTCCACATGGGATCCAGTATGGGAGGCCTGATTTCCTCCTATGCCGTGACGAAGTATCCTGAGGTATTTGGCGGCGCGGGCTGCCTGTCGACCCACTCCATCCTCTATCTGGCCAATTCTGAAGCGGCGCGGGAATCCGTCGATGCCGCGAACCAGTGTTATGTCGATTACCTCAAGGCGAACCTCAAGCCCAACAGTTGCAAGATGTATATGGACCGCGGCGACCAGACCCTTGACGCCCAGTATCCGAAGTATCAGGACCGCCTGGACCGGATGTTCAAGGAGGCGGGTTGGGATGGGGCCCATTATGTCAGCAAGGTGTTTCCGGGGCTTGCCCATGAGGAGAAGGCCTGGGCTTTGCGCCTTGAGGTGCCGGTTCTCTTTCTGCTTGGGAAATAATAACGCGAAACTATGAAGAAGTTACTGATTCTCAGCGCGGTTCTCGGGATGGCTTTCTCCCTGGCTGCGCAGCCGCGCCAGCCGGTGGAGATCGTGTCCAAGGCCGGCAAGACGACCGTGGAATTCGTCGTCCGCGACGGAAAGCCCATCCTGATGGACATCTATCAGTTCGCCAGCGGGAAAACGGAGGGGAAGCGGCCGGTGTTCATCTATTCCTTCGGTGGTGCCTGGGCGATGGGGTCCCGGGTGGATCCACTCTGCAATCCGCTGTATGACCACCTTTGCGAGAAGGGCTGGGTCTGTGTCGCCATCGACTATCGCCTTGGCGCCGCCCGTGGCCGGGACGGCAAACCGCTTGTCACGCCCCCGGAGGGATACAATCCTTTCCAGTATTCCATCGACATAGGCGTTGAGGATCTCTATGCGGCGACGGCGTGGCTAATCGCGCACGCAGAGGAATACAACATCGACCCCGACAAGATCGTCATCAGTGGCAGCAGCGCCGGTGCCATCAACAGCATGAATGCGGAGTACTATATCAGCACCGGCCATCGGCTCGCGAAGGAAAACCTCCCGGCCGGTTTCAACTATGCCGGTGTAATGCCCATGGCGGGCGCCGTCTATCTGACCGGTGAGAACGACACGGAACTCCGGTGGGACGGGAAACCCTGCCCGATGTGCTTCTTCCACGGCGCGGCGGATCCGACCGTGACCTTTGACGTGGAAAGTGGTCCGACCCGGCACGGTTTCGGCCCCAACTACATCAGCAAGCAGCTCGATGAGATGGACGTTCCCTATATGCTCAACGAGTACGCCGGCGGCGACCATGTCATGGCGCTCCTGCCGCTGAAATGGTTCTGGTACGAGATCGATTCGTTCCTGGACCGGGTAGTCCTCGACGGCCAGAACGTCAAGGTCCATGCGGTCGAAACGTCGCCCAAGCCCCGTACGGACGCAAACTGGCTCGCCACGGTCCGTTCAGCGCCCCGCGCTTCCGCGCAGCCGGAGAAGATCCGTCTATATGAAGGAAAGGCTCCCGGCAGTGAGAACTGGACCCAGCAGGAGTATCTCTTCGAATACACCACTTCCTTCAACCCCGGCGAGGTCGGCCAATGCATCCTGAATGTGGTCGATCCGGAGTTATGGGCCTACCTCCCGGCAAAGGGCACTGAGACAGGTGCAGCCGTGGTCGTCTGTCCCGGCGGTGGTTTCACGGCTCTTTCCTGGCATCAGGAAGGTATCAACGTGGCCAAATGGTTCGCCGCGCACGGCATCGCCGCTTTCGTCCTGAAATACCGTACCGCTTTCTCCGGAGGCGATTACGAGGAGGCCAAGTATGTGGCCGACCATTCTTACGGTAACCAGGGAAGGGACGCGCGGATGCGGGAACTCACCGAAAAGCATGAGAAGATTGCCGAAGAGCAGGGCTATGACCGGAAAATGGCCTGGGACGACGGCCGCGTCGCTATCAGCTACGTCCGCAGCCATGCGGACAAATACGGGGTGAATCCCAAGGCGATCGGCATCATCGGTTTCTCGGCGGGCGGCAACATTGTCTATCACGTGGCGCTCGACCATGACGAAATGAGCCGTCCGGACTTCCTCGGCATGATCTATCCGGCCTGGTTCGAGGATCAGGTCCCGGATGACCCGATGCCGCTCTTCATCGCCGCAAGTACGGGCGAAGCCTCCTCCGCCAACGGCTTCGGCGATACGCCCGCGCTCTACAACGCCTGGAACAAGACGCGCCAGCCGCTGGAAATCCATTCCTTCACGAGGGGCTTCCACGGTTTCGGCTACCGCGAAAACGGTCAGTCGGTGAACATCTGGACGACGCTCTTCTACGACTTCCTTGATAACTGCAAACTCTTGAGCCGATAATGGAAACGAAACAATCCAACCTGTCCCGGCTGCTGCCGATCATGTTCGCGTTCTTCACGATGGGGTTCGTGGACATGGTGGGGACGGCGACCAATTACGTGAAGGCCGACTTCGCGCTCTCCGACACGATGGCCAATTTCCTGCCGTCGATGGTTTTCCTCTGGTTCTTCTTCCTGTCGGTGCCGACGGGTTTGCTGATGAACAAAATCGGCAAGCGGAAGACCGTCCTTCTCAGCCTGGTGGTCACGGCCCTGGCACTGGTGCTTCCGCTTTGCGCGTACAGCTACCCGATGCTGCTGGTCTCCTTCTGCCTGCTGGGTATCGGGAACACGCTGATGCAAGTGTCTCTTAATCCACTCATTACCTGTATCGTGACAGGGGAGAAGCTCGCCAGCACCCTCACCTTCGGGCAGTTCATCAAGGCGATTGCCTCGTTCATCGCGCCGATTATCGCCAGCTGGGCATCCGTCAAGTTTGGCAATTGGCTCTTGCTCTATCCCATCTTCCTGGCCTTTGCGGTTATCGCGACGGTCTATCTGGGATTGACCAAGATCGAGGAAGAGATTCCCAAGGATAAATCCTCGGGCTTCATCCAGTGCCTTAAGCTCCTGGGGAACAGTTCCGTGCTGCTGCTTTTCCTGGGCATTGTGGCCCACGTGGGCATCGACGTGGGCGTGAACACCTGCGCACCCAAGATCATCATGGAGCGCCTGGCGCTGCCGCTGGAAAAAGCCGGCATCGCCACCAGCATCTATTTCCTCTTCCGTACGCTGGGGTGCTTCTCGGGCTCCTTCATCCTGGCCAAGTTTCCGCTGAAGAAGTTCTTCGCCGTGAGCGTTGCCTGTATGGTGCTGTCGATGATCGGGCTGTTCCTGTGCCATACCCTGGCCGGACTGTATGTGGCCATCGCCCTGGTGGGTTTCGGCAACTCCAATATCTTCTCGATGGTTTTCTCCAAAGCGCTCCTGTACTTGCCGGAGAAGAACAATGAGATGTCCGGCCTGATGATCATGGGCCTGATCGGCGGAACTATTTTCCCGCTCCTGATGGGCGTGCTGTCCGATGCGATGGGTACCCAGGTCGGTTCTGTCATCGTGATCAGCGTCGGCGTAGCGTACCTCGTGTATCTGACCTTCAAGTTCCTGAAAACAGCAAAAGCATGAGCAAGAAAGTGATTGTGGGGATCGGTGAGATCCTCTGGGACATGCTCCCTTCCGGAAAGGCCCTCGGCGGGGCTCCGGCCAATTTCGCCTACCACGCCACGCGCCTGGGCGAGGAAGGCTGGGCGGTGAGCGCCATCGGCCCGGACGCGCTTGGGCGTGAAATCATGGACATTGTCGCGGAAAAGCGGCTTAAGAACGTCATTTCCCTCACGGACAAGCCCACCGGGACGGTGCAGGTGGAACTGGATGCCAAGGGAGTGCCGACTTACACCATCATGGAGGGCGTGGCTTGGGACCATATCCCGTTCACGCCGGAGATGGAAGCCCTTGCCCGTCGTGCCGATGCTGTCTGCTTCGGCTCGCTCGTGCAACGGATGGCCTCCCGCGATTCGGTGCTCCGCTTCCTCCGCGCCACCCGCCCCGAAGCGCTCAAAGTCTTCGACATCAACCTCCGCCAGCATTATTACACCCGGGAAGTGCTGGAGGAATCCCTGGAAATCGCCGACATCCTGAAAATCAACGACGAGGAAATCCGGATTGTTGCCGATATGTTCGGCCTCGGGGGTGACGATGTCGCCGTCTCCCGTGCGCTGATCGACCGTTATGCCCTCCGGTTGGTCATCCTGACCAAGGGATCGGAAGGCAGCGAAGTGATTACTGCCGATGACACCCTTCCGCAACCGGCAGGCGAGGCCGAGGTCGTGGACACAGTAGGCGCCGGCGACTCTTTTACCGCCGCCTTCGTTGTGGCATACCTGCGGGGAAAGTCCCTCGCAGACGCCCAGCGCCTTGCCAGCGACACCGCCGCTTTCGTCTGCTCCCGCAAGGGAGCCATGCCGGAATAAAAAGGCCCGAAGCGGGGCTTTTGGAAGTGTTAAAATACAAAAAAGACTGCTCGTGGCAGTCTTTCCAGTGGCCCCAGGGGGACTTGAACCCACGACCCACGGATTATGAGTCCGCTGCTCTAACCGACTGAGCTATGGGGCCGGCATCTCAAATGCGGTGCAAAAATAGCAACTTTTCGGGAAAGGAGCAAACGGTCACTGTCGGATAAAAACAGTATATTTGTAACGGAAGTAACTGCTGACCACATGAAAAGATACCTTGCCCTCGCCCTTTCCCTGACGGTGCTGCTTTGGAGCTGCGCCCATTCCGCGCAGGATGCGCTGCGCTATGTCCCCAAAGGCCGGACGGCCCTGATTGATTGGGAGTTCTCCAAGGACGGAACCGATTGGGAGCGGGTGACGGTGCCGCATTCGTACAATGCTGTGGACGGCCGGAGCGCGAAGTATTATCGCGGGCCGGCGACGTATCGACGCTCCATCGACATAAAGGATCCCGCGAAGCCGGCGTATCTCCTGTTCGAGGGCGCCGCGCAGAAGGCGACCATCCGCGTGAACGGGCAGGAGGCTTGTGTCCATAAGGGCGGCTATACCGCCTTCGCGGTGGATCTTAAGGGCTTGATCGTGAAGGGGGAGAATACCGTTGAGGTCGTATGCGATAACACCGAGGACCTCGAGCTGATACCCGTGAGTTCGGATTTCAACAAGAACGGCGGCCTGCACAATCCGGCGTGGTTGTATGTCCCCTCCGGGGAGGTGTATTTCGACCCTGTCGATTTCGGCCCGTATCGGCTGCACGTTGTGCAGGAAAAGGTCTCGGAAGCCGCCGCGAGCGTGGTTGTCAAGGCCGCGGTCCATGGTAAGGCCGATGTGAACCTGAAGGTGCGTGACGCCTCCGGGAAGATTGTGTACAAGAACACGAAAAATGGCGTTGAGGGGGTCTATGAGCACGCTTTCACGCTGGATAATCCGCATCTGTGGAATGGCACGGAGGACCCTTATCTTTATACGGTGGAACTCTCCGCGGGGGATGATAACGCGATGACGGAGGTGGGTTTCCGGTACTATTCCATCGACAGGGAAAACGGGTTCTCCCTGAACGGGAAACCGTATCCGCTGCGGGGCGTGAGCATGCACCAGGACATGGACGGGAAGGCGACGGCATTGACCTATGAGGACTATGACCGCGACTATGAAATCGTCCGCGAACTGGGCTGCAACTTCCTGCGGCTGGCGCATTATCCGCACAACGATTACGCGTTCCGGCTGTGCGACCGGATGGGCATCATCGTCCAGACGGAGATCCCGTGGGTGAACATCTGCGGCGTCCGGGCGACGGAGGCCTATTTCGACAACATCCACGCGCAGATGGCGGAGATGGTCCGGAACCTCTATAATCACCCTTCTATCGTGTTCTGGGGCATGTGGAACGAGCTGGACAGTTGGGGAAATACCGAGAAATTCCAGGGGACGCTGGACGCCCGGAGGGTTGTCGATGAGACCGCCCGGCTCTATGCCTATGCCAAGTCGCTGGACCCGACCCGCTATGTGGGCCTGACGGACGACAGCGAGTTCAAGCGCGACTTCTACACGGAACTCAAGGCGGATTATTACTCGGAGAACCGCTATCACGGCTGGTATTATTCGCCCGGTGATTTCTCCGGCCTGACCGGGGTGATGACCTGGATCCGGGACAACATGGGCCCGGCCAACATTTCCGAATACGGCGTGGGAATCAATCCTTACTGCCACACCTGGAACGAGGAGGACATCCGCCGCTACTGGGAGGACGACAAGCACATGGAGGAGTACGGAAACCGTTCCCACGAGTCCCACGCGCAGCAGATTGCCCGGATGCCGTGGCTGAATTTCACCTCCTTGTGGATTCTGTTCGATTTCCCCGTGGCGGACCGTCACGAAGGCTATATGGACAGTGACGACGGGGTCTATTTCACCGAGAATCCCGACCGGATGTATATGAATGACAAGGGGTTGATCACCCGCGACCGGGCGACGAAGAAGGATGTTTTCTACCTGTACAAGGCCTGGTGGAACCATTCCGAGGAAACCGTCTACATCGCCGGCCGCCGCCTCGCCGCACGTCCGGCCGATGAACCCTTCACGCTTACGGTGTATTCCAACGCGCCGTCCCTCAAGTTAATGAAGGACGGCGAGGAGGTTGGTTCGTTGGTTAGCTCCGGAGAGGACACCGGGGTTATCTGGAAATTCCCCGACCTGACAGTCGATGCGGAAGGCTCCACTTTCACCGTCGTTACCCCTTCGGGAAAGACGGATTCCGTCACGTTCCGCGCGTTATAATTACAGGCGGGGTTTTTGGATCACTCTCACGACGAGGGAGACCAGGTAGATGATGACACCATAGATCAAGGTGTTCATCGTGACTTTCAGTCCGCCGAGGATGACGGGCACGGGAACGGCGTTGATCAGGCCGGAAATCCCTCCTCCCTCCTCGGCGGAGAAATCCCGCAGTACGCTTAATACTTGGAAAACGCCCAGCAGATGCCCCAGGAATCCGAACAGCAGGGCGAACAGGCCGATTTCCTTGACCCAGCGGGGAGCCTTCCACGCGGCGAAGAAAATGCCGACCAACAGAACGGTGAGGACGGACATGAACGCGAGACCGCCTTCCATAAAGAATGTAAAGAACTTCATCATAAGGCAAACTATTTTTTGAGGTTTAACTTTCTGGAACAAAAGTAACGAGGCTTCGGTTTCCGCCCAAGCCGAAACCCCGAACAGAAAAGTAAAAACCCCAAATTCGGCTTTTGAATGCGCGGAAATAAGGTTTTTATGCTAATTTTGTATTAGCGATGAAACGATTGCTGGTCATATCTTACTGGGTTGTCTCCGTCCTGCTGATGGCGATAATCCTCACCAGTCTGGGATATCGGTTCGTGGAGGCACTGTTCATCGGCACGGCGTTCCTTCCCGGCGCCCTGGCGTCCAAGTACCTTTTCCCGAAGGTCGAGTTCAAGAACAGGCGGGCGGGTGTCAAGAACACCATCTATATCGTGTTGGGAATCCTGGTCGCGGAGATTTTTCTCTTCCTGATAACCCACTATTACGTCATGATTTACCGGAAAAACGTAACAGATCCTCTTGTTTTCCCGGAGATTCTGACCAATCCCGTTTTCATCGCCCTGATCCTGACCGTCCTTGCGACGGGCAGTTATTTCTTCGAATCGTGGCTGAACCGGAAACGCCCCACCCCGCCGGCGCCCATCACGTTCACCTCGTTCCGGAAACCGATCACCCTTCCCCGTGAGGAAATCCTGTACGTGGAATCCAACGATGACGCCACCACCGTCGTCGCGACTGACGGCCGTCGCTTCAAGAACATCACCCCCATTTCCCGATGGGAAGCCACCCTCAAGCCCCAATTCATCCGCATCCACCGTTCCTATTTGGTCAATAAGGCTGCGATAACCGGCGTTGACGTGGATCTCCTGAATATCGGTGACATCCAGCTCCCGATTTCCCGGAAATACAAGGACCAGGTGACAGAACTTTTCAGTTGACAGATATGCTTGGGACCATTGTCAATACGGCCTGCATCGTGGTCGGAACCCTCATCGGGACCCTTTTCAAGCGGGGGCTCAAGGAGAAGTACACGAAAACCCTTTTTACGGCGATGGGTCTCGCGTCCATTGCCCTGGGCGCCAACTCCTTTGTGCAGAACATTCCCAAGAGCGAGTTCCCGGTTCTGTTCATCCTGAGCCTTGCCATCGGCGGCCTCATCGGCTCGGCCCTGGACCTGGACGGCCGCGTCAAGCGCGCATTGGCCAAGAAGGGCGGCGACAGTTTTGCGAAGGGGCTCATTTCGGCCTGTCTGTTGTATTGCATCGGCACATTCTCCATTGTCGGCCCGGTTATGAGCGCTTTGCAGGGGGATAATACTTTCCTGTACACGAACTCTACGCTGGATCTGGTGACATCGACCGTGTTCGCCACCACTTACGGCATTGGCATGATCCTGGCGGCGCCGATCCTGTTCTGCTGGCAGGGCGCCATTTGGCTGGCCGCGACCCTGGCATCCTCCAGCCCCATTTTCCAGGGGACGCTGGTCAATGAGCTCGCCATCGTCGGCGGTGTCCTCATCATCGCCTCCGGCCTGTCCATCCTGGACATCAAGGATTGCAAGACGCTGAATTTCATTCCCGCCTTGCTGATCCCGATTCTCTGGTTCCTGATTAAAGGGCTGTTTTAGAGCGTCTTAGCGTAATGGCACTGAAGGACCTCCTCAGAGGGCCCGTGCCAATTGTGCATGCCGTTGCCGAGGCAGTTTTTCCACTCCTTGCAATGGGCGCAGCGGCCCGTTTTCGCCCACTTGCGGTTGCGGAAGGGCTCGAAGCGGTTCTCCCAGACCTCGAAGAAGTTGTCCTTGTAGATGTTCCCCTGCGAGAACCGGTCCCGGTCGATGTTGGGACAGGCGCAGATGCGTCCGTCAATAAGGATGGAGGCGATGTTCACCCCGGCGTGGCAGAAGTACCGCACCGGCCGGACTTTCTCCTCATATCGACCTAAATAGCCTTCGCAGCTGAAGGTGACAACCATCGGGCCGCCTTCCTCCCGTTTTTTTTGGATGAACTCCATCAGGGAGACGAACTCCGCATCGGTCAGGTGCATGTCGGGATCCGAGGCCGCCCTGCCGATGGGGATGATGGTGAACAACCGCCACTGCTTGAGGCCCAGGCCTTTAAGGATTTCGTACATCTCCGGAAGCTCGGCCAGATTCCTCTTGTTCACGCAGGTGACGACGTCGCTGGTCAGGCGCGGTTCCCGGGCGAAAAGGTCGATGGCGCCGATGGCCCGCTGGTAGCTCCCCGGCTTCCCCCGCATCCAGTCGTGGGAAGCTTCCAGACCGTCCAGACTCACCGTGATAGAGGTCATTCCAGCCTCAATCAGCTTCTGCTGCATCGCCTCGTCGTAGAACCAGCCGTTGGAGACCATGCCCCAGCCGAGGCCCCGGCGGTTGATCTCGCGGCCCGCCTCGACAATGTCCGGGCGCAGGAGCGGCTCGCCGCCCGTGATTACTACTGTGAATTCTTTAGGCCGATTCGTCTTCGGGATGGTGTCCAGCGCGCGGAGGAAATCCTCCAGCGGCATGTCCTTCTCCCGGCTCAGCACGGAGCAGTCGCTCCCGCAGTGACGGCAGTGGAAATGGCAGCGGGTGGTGCATTCCCAGAACAGGTAATTCAGTTCATGCACGCGGGTCTCATTGTCCCGGAACAGGCGGAATAGGAGTGAGTTCATAGCACAAAGATAATCCACAAGGGGGCTTCTTCTTGCAAATTAATCCGTATTTTTGTGCAAGATTTCCGCCGGCCGGGTATTTATAGACCGACGAACACAAATGCATCGACCCATGAAATGGCTTCATAATCTGCTGAAAGGCGCATCGCTGACTGGCGCACTCTTCGTTTTTCAGGCGTGTTACGGGATCAATCCCGGACCGCTGCACGAGGAGGGCGTGGCGCCCATGAGTTTCTCTCTGGTCTCCCACAGAACCGGAGAGCCCCTGGAGGGCATCCGGGTCCTGGTCAACAGCTGGGGCTCGCTCCACGTCGTCGGGACCTCCGACGCCCAGGGCCACTGCCGGGTGGAAATCCCCTATATCCGGAACGAAAAGGGCCCCTTCATCACCTTTGAGGACCCCCAGGGGGTCTATCTGCCCAAAGACACCACCCTCGTGGACCTTCGCGATCGCGACATCACCGTTAAGCTTGACAACCTCCAATGAAACGGTTTTTGATATCGGCCCTGCTCCTGCTGGGCCTCTCTTCCGTCGCCATCGGCCAGGACTACCGGCGCACTTTCGCCCTGGAGGTGGGTATCAGCCAGGGGCCGCTTCATATCCAGTCGAGATATATCACGCCCTCTTGGGAAACGAAGCAGGAGCTGGCCGAGAAGGGCCAGGAAGCCATCACGAGTGACCATATTTATCCCTCTGTGTCTGTATCCGGCGTTTTCCGGACCGGATATCGCTGGGAAACGGTCGTAACGGGCGGCCTTTCATGGAGTCACGCCCGGATCATCCAGTACGAACCCTTTGGCATCGACCCGAACGGGAAAACCCGCTACGACCTGACGAAGAGCAAGGAGATCGGCTGGGACGACATTTCCAAATCCGCGTCCCTGACGGTGCAGGCGCGCGTTTTCTGGAATCCCCGGTGGGAGGTGCAGATGTATTCCGGCTTCGGCCTTGGCCTGTCCACGGTCACGGATGTCATCCCGCTTCCGTCGCTCACGCCCGTGGGCTGCCGTTTGGGCGGCGACCATCTTTATTTCTTCGCTGAAACCGGCTTCACGCCCTACTCCAGCTATCTGCACGGAGGGTTGGGCCTCAGATTCTGATTATTTCCGCACCACCTCGAACTGGTCCACGCCCAAGTGGCGGAGATCATTGATGAGTTCGGTGGAAACGGCGACCTGGTACTTGTTGGATTTGAGCTGGATCCGGTACCGGGTCTCCGGGTCGTAGAAGAAGACCTCGAGCGGAATCTTACCCGCGTGCGACTTGATCACTTTCACCAGCCCCTTACGGAACTCGGGGGTGAGCATCGGCGTCTCGATGTTGATGCCGAAGGCCTTGATCATGTTCTCGGCCACGTTGCCGAGCATGGTAATTCCCTTTACCTTAAATACGTACGGAACGGTCTTGCCTTGGGCGCGCTCCTCGGGCCGTAAGCCGTACTTTTCCTCGATCGTACCCTCGATGAACAGGGCCTGATGCGGAATCATGTACGAGAAGTACGCCTCGTGGTCCTTGGAGAACAGGGTGAGTTCATAGCTGCCGGAATAGTCCTCCAGGGTCGTGCGGGAATACGGCGCACCTTTCTTCGTCACGAGCGGCTTGTATTCGGTCACGAGGCCGGCAATGCAGATCTTGGCGGTTTTCTTGGCGTGTTCGCACTCCGAAATGTAGTTCGGGAGGTTTGCCAGCTCGCAGGTGGCGAAATTGTCAATTTCGAACTTGTACTTGTCCAGCGGATGCGAGGACAGGTACATGCCTACGAGTTCCTTCTCCTTCTGGAGCATCTCGAGGTAATTCTCCTCGCCGTCCCATTCCGGGATGACCGGGCGGTCGGGTTTCATCTCGTCGATGTCGCCGAACAGGGAGGCCGAGGCGTCCAGGGTGTCGCTGCGGAAGAGTTCGCCGTAGCGGACGATTTCGTCGATGAAGGGCTGCCCGCTGCGGCCCGCCTGCTCGTACTGGCGACGCTTCAGGCCGAAGCCGTCCAGGGCGCCGGCATACAGCAGCGTCTCGAACGCCTTGCGGTTCACCGTGCCGGCCATCCGCTCCACGAAATCGTAAATGTCTGTATACAAGCCATTTTCGTCGCGGTCTTTCAGGATGGCATCGACAATGTTGGCGCCGAAGCCCTTCATGCCGCTGAGCGCGAAGCGCACGTCGCCGTTTTTATTGACGGTGAAGTTCGCGCCGCTCTCGTTCACGTCCGGGTTGAGGATCTTGATGCCATGGCCCTTGCAGTCGTCCATGATCTTCTTGATTTCCTCCATGCTCTTGGCGCAGGTCAGGCAGGAGGCGAAGAATTCGGACGGATAGTGACACTTGAGCCAGCCGGTCTGGTAGCTCACCCAGGCGTAGCAGGTCGCGTGGGACTTGTTGAAGGCGTACTGGGCGAACTTCTCCCAGTCCTTCCAGATCTTGTCCAGAACCTTTTCAGGATGTCCGTTCGCGATACCGCCTTCCATGAATTTGCCCTTCAGGGACTGCAGGACGTCGATGAGTTTCTTACCCATCGCCTTGCGGAGCTTGTCAGCCTCACCCTTGGTGAAGCCGGCGAGTTTCTGGGACAGCAACATCACCTGCTCCTGGTACACGGTGATGCCGTAGGTGTCCTCCAGGTATTCCGCCATGTCCGGAAGGTCATACTCGATGGCCTGCTCACCCTGCTTGCGCGCGACGAAGTCCGGAATGTAATCCATCGGGCCGGGCCGATAGAGGGCGTTCATAGCGATGAGGTCCTCGAAACGGGTCGGGCGGAGCTTCTGGAGCCACGTCTGCATGCCCTCGGATTCGAACTGGAACACGCTCACGGTGTCGCCGCGGCCGTAGAGTTCGTACGTGGGCTTGTCGTCGATGGGGATGGCTTCGATGTCGATGTCCTCGCCGAAGCGTTCCTTGATGAGGTCCAGGCAGTTATGGATGATGGTCAGGGTGATCAGGCCCAGGAAGTCCATCTTGAGCATGCCCACGTCCTCGATGTAGTGGCCGTCGTACTGGGAGGTGCGCACGTCCTCGCCGGTTTCCTTATCCTTGGACAGGGTCATCGGCAGGAAGTTCGTGAGGTCGCCGCGGCCGATGATGGTCGCGCAGGCGTGCATGCCCACCTGACGGATGCTGCCTTCCAGCGCCTGGGCGTATTTCAGGACCTCCTTGTTGAGCTCCGAGCCCTTTTCGAGTTCTTCCTTGAACTCGGGCACCAGGCGGTAGCAGTTCTTGAGGGTGATCTTCACATCGACATCCTCGAGACCCCGCTGGAAGATTTTCTTGACCATGACCTTCTGGCCGTCGACTTCCTCCTCGACCTCCTTTTCAACGACCTTGAAGCCGGGTTTCAGCTCGTCCAGTTTCGGGTTGAACGGGTATTCCTTCTCTTTTTTCTCGCTCAGGCGGTCCGGGACCATCTTGGTGAGGCGGTTGGACTCGTCGATGGACACGTGGCTGATGCGGGCGACATCCTTGATGGCGCTCTTCGCGGCCATCGTGCCGAAGGTGATGACGCGGGAGACATGGTCAGCGCCGTACTTCTGCTCCACGTAGGAATGGGCCTTGGTCAGGTCCTCGAAGTCCACGTCGATATCCGGCATCGAGATACGGTCCGGATTCAGGAAACGCTCGAACAGGAGTTGGTACCGGATCGGGTCCAAGTTCGTGATTTTCAAGCAGTAGGCGACAACGGAACCTGCGGCGGAGCCACGGCCGGGACCTACCATCGACCCCATCGCGCGGGAGGCGGCGATATAGTCCTGGACGATCAGGAAGTAGTCCGGGAAGCCCATGCGGGAGATGGTCTTGAGCTCGAAGTCGATGCGTTCCTGCTGCTCCTCGGTGAGGGTCTCCCCGTAGCGCTGGTGGGCGCCCTTGTAGGTCAGGTGGCACAGATACGCCACGGAATGGCAGAAGCCGTCGCCGCGGTAATTGCCCTTTTTGTCGCACCGGCCCGCGTCGATGACGTCCTTGTATTTCTCCATGTGGGCGTCGATGTCCTGCATGAAGGCGGGATCGATCTCGAACACCGGCAGGATAGGGTCACAGTCGATGGAATAGGCTTCCACCTTGTCCAGGATCTCGAGCGTATTGGCCAGGGCCTCCGGGTGGTCCGGGAACAGGGCCAGCATTTCCTCCTCGCTCTTGAGGAACTCCTGCTGAGTATAGCGCAGACGGTCGGGATCGTCGATGAAAGAGTTGGTGGTCAGGCAGATGAGCCGGTCGTGGACCGGACCGTCCTCCTTGCGGACGAAGTGCACGTCGTTGGTCGCGACGACCTTGACATGGTGCTTCTCCGCCAGCTCGAAGATGACCTTATTATAAATCATCTGGTTGTCATAGACCTCCTGCGAGAGGCCCGGGACCTCCGTCTTGTGGAGCATGACCTCCAGGTAATAGTCCTCACCGAAGACTTTCTTGTGCCACTCGATGATCTCGTCGACCTTGGCCATATCCCCGGCGAGGATGGCGCGGGGCACTTCGCCCGCCATACAGGCGGAGCTGCAGATGAGGCCTTCATGGTATTTCTCCAGGATCTCGTGACTCACGCGGGGGCGGTAGTACATACCCTCGATATGGGCCGTAGACACGATTTTCACGAGGTTTTTATAGCCCTCGTAGTTCTTCGCCAGGAGAATCAGGTGATAATAACCCTTCTCTTTCACCCGGTGGTCGCCCTTGGAAACATAGATTTCACAGCCGATGATCGGCTTCACCGACGGATGCTTCTTGGCGAACTTGAAGAACTCCTTCACACCGTACATATTCCCGTGATCGGTGATCGCGAGACCGGGCATTCCCAGCTCCTCCGCCCGATTGAACAGGTTGTCAATGGACGACTGACCGTCCAGGATGGAATACTGGGTATGTACGTGCAGATGGACGAAGGACATAGTTCTATCTCTTGGAGAAACAAAGATAGCACTATGTCCCGAAATCTCCGAAAAAAGTTTTCAACAACCCTGACGGGAATGGGCCTCTATTCGTAACTCCCTGACCCTCTGCGAGATGATATGAGAGAGGTGCACTTTTATGTGCACCTCTCACTTTTTATCGCGCTGAAAATCAACTGGTTACAAAAAAGATGCGAGAGAACGAAGTGAGAAGCTGTCATTGATTTCGCGCTTTCCGAGGGGTAACTTTGCATCAAGTTAAACCCCTAATACACAGCGCCATGGAAATCAAGAAAAGTGAAAAAGCCAGCCTTGAGAACAAGCGGCTGATCTTCGCCGAAATCGGACTTGTCGTCGCCCTTCTGGTCGTTTACGCCGGTTTCGAGACCTCTACGCGGGCACAGGCTACCGCGACTCTTATTGATACGACAAAGGCATCGGAGGAGATAGACATTATCGCGGTCCAGCTTGAAACCCCTCCGCCCGCACCGGAAGTGCCGATGCTGCCGCAGCTCTCGGACGAGCTGGAGATTGTCGATGACGACGTGACCGTGGATGTGGACTTCCAGAGTCTGGACGATTCCGATATTCCGGTGGATATTCAGGAGTACAAGACGAAGGAGGTGGTAGAGGAGGAAGTAGAAGAGGAGGCAATACCCGTTGTCTTTGTCAGTGAACAGCCGTCCTTCAACGGTGGGGACGCGAACGAGTTCTCCAAATGGGTCAATTCCCGGCTTGTTTATCCGCAGGTTGCCCAGGAGATGCAAATCCAGGGGAAAGTCACGCTCCATTTCGTCATTGACAAGAACGGAAACCTGCGCGACGTGAAGGTTCTTAGCTCTCCGGACGACTGCCTTTCCAAAGAAGCGCTCCGGGTGGTTTCCAGCTCCCCGAAGTGGAAGCCGGGCAAGCAGCGCGACCACGCTGTCAATGTCTCCTATACCTTCCCGGTCATCTTTAAACTGATGTAGCGAACGACCGATTTTCGGTGGTAAACGACAGGTTTTAGTACAGTTGCGAGAATCCCGCAAAACGAGGTTCTCGTAACTGTTTGATTTTCAGCATCTATTTTCCGGGCGTTTGCGAGAAGGTTTTTCACGGAATATTTGCGTGCTTGGACGGGAATGCCGACCTTTGCATCAGTGAAAAACCACAAAACAGAATAGAAATGGAAATCAAGAAATCCGAAAAAGCCAGCTTGGAGAACAAGAAACTGCTCTTCACGGAGATCGGTCTCGTCGTCGCCCTCGGTATCGTGTGGGCCGCGTTCGAGCACTCCTCCAAGGATGCGCAGGTGGCTACCCTCACGGACGACACCCAAGTGCTCGTGGAAGAAGAAATGGTCGCTATCCAGCAAGAAACCCCTCCGCCGCCGCCCGAGGCTCCGAACATCCCCGTCCTGTCCGACCAGATCGACATCGTGGACGATGACATCAAGCTCGACGACGACATGTTCATGAACCTCGAAGACGACAACACCGGCGTCGAGATCATGGACTATAAGGAAGCTGAGGTCGTGGAAGAGGAAGTCGAGGAAGAAGCCATTCCGTTCCAGCTCGTGGAGCAGAAGCCGTCCTTCAACGGCGGTGACGCGAACGAGTTCTCGAAGTGGGTGAATTCCAAGCTCGTCTATCCGGAAATCGCGAAGGAGAACGGTGTGCAGGGTCGTGTCACCCTCCAGTTCACCGTGGAAGCCGACGGCCGCGTGACCAACGTGAAGGTCCTCCGTGGTGTGGACGAATCCCTGGACAAGGAAGCCGTCCGCGTTGTCTCCAGCTCCCCGAAGTGGAAGCCGGGCAAGCAGCGTGACCGCGCCGTCAAGGTTACCTACACCTTCCCGGTGATCTTCCAGCTCCGATAAGTATGGCCGAAACCTTTTCGGACATCGGAAAAGTAGAGGCGATAGACCAGCTCTATCGCCTCTCTGCTTATCATCCCGTCCCTGGTCTGACCTACGCGGCCGACAAGGGCGGGAAGATCCATACCGCCGCCCGGATGTTCCTCGAGGGCATCGACTTCAACCTCGTGTACTTCCCCCTGAAGCACCTGGGCTATAAATGCGTCGTCGGGACCGTGGGTGAGTTGTACGCTGCCCTCGCGCACCCGAAACTCCTGAATGTCATCCTGGGCGTTTCCAATAAACTGGACTTCTCCCATGTCAAGGACCTCTGGGCCGGCATCACGGTCGCGGCGAAGGAGCACGGCTTCGAGGCCGTGAACCTGGACCTGCAGCCCTCCAACAACGGCCTGTACGTCAGCATCGCCGCCACCGGAGAAACCTCCCTCCTGACCGACAAGCGCCGCATGGCGGCCAAGTCCAAAGACCTTCTGTGCATCTCCGGCCGCCTCGGCGCCGCCTATCTGGGCCTGCAGGTGCTGGAGAAGGGTCGCAAGGAGTTCGAGAAGACTGGCCAGCAACCTGATATGGCCTCTTGGCGGATGTTCGTGGGCGATTACCTGCGTCCGGAACTGGACGCTTCCATCGTCACGAAACTGGAGGATGCGGAAATCTATCCTTCTTACGGTTATTTCGTCACGAAAGGCCTCGGCGACGCCCTGAAGCGCCTCCAGCGCGACAGCGGTCTCGGCGCCAAGGTCTATGCCGACCATATCCCCTTCGAGGGCAACACCTTCCAGCTCGGAAAACAGCTGGACATCGACCCGGTCTCAGCCGCTTTCAACGGCGGTGACGACATGCGTCTCCTGTTCACCATCCCGATCCTGCACCTGGAAAAGTTCCGCCGCGACTTCCAGACCTTCGACATCATCGGCCACCTCGCCCAGCCCGAAGCCGGCACCGTCCTGGTTACCCCGGAAGGCGTCGAATTCCCCGTGAAAGCGCAGGGATGGAAGGAAGAGGATTCCGGGTCAAGCCCGGAATGACAGATTATTTCTCCAGCCAGTCCAGGAAATCCTGGGCGTCGGGGGAGGCTTTAATGCGTTCCTTCAGCCGGTATAAGCGGTTGTAGACGTAGGGTTTGTCTTTCTCCAGGAGGGTGGAGATGGTGGTGGCGGAGAAGCCGGAGGCGGTGAAGAGATAGAGGAGGAAGTCTTCGTCCTTCCATTTGGGGAAGGTGGCGCGGAGGCGTTTCATGACGCCGTTCGCGCGCTCGTCCAGGGCTTGTTCCAGATTCTTTTGGACCTTCGTGTCGTTGCGGAGGCCTTCGACGATGGATTTCACTTCGCCGAGGATGCGCGGCTGAAGGTTGGAGGTTCCTTCAAATATATAATATTGTTCGCACAGGCGGTCCAGGGTGTCCAGGCCGCTCAGTTTCGGGCGGTCGGCCCGTAGGGCGGAGAGCCGGGACTGGAGGTCTTCGGCTGCCGACATATAGCGCTCATTCTCAGCCTGTTTCTCCGCCAGGAGCTTTTCCGTCTGGCTCTTCCGGGCCCAGAAATACAGGACCAGGGTTGCCAGGATGCCGGCCAGCAGGAGGGCGAGCATGCCGATGCGGTTCCGTCCCCGTTCGATATCCCGCGCCACGGCGCCGGCCTTGCGGAAGGAGACCATGCCGATGCCATATCGACCTACAGCGGTCTGGACCGTGCCCATCAGTTCCCACGCCCGCATCCGTTCCATCGCCGGTCCGTTCTCCTCAAAGTAGAAACAAGCCCGTTCCAGGGCGGCCTCGGTAGGGTCGTCCAGGAAGAAGTAGGTGCGGTAGAATGCTTCGGCGGAAAGGTAGTCATACTCCGCCTTTTCCCGATCCGTCGCCAGGTCCACACGGGAGACGCCGTCCAGGATGTACAGCGCGCTGTCCGGATGGTCCTCGATCACCCGCGCCGCGGTCCGCAGCGCCGGATTCCCCTTCCCGCACGAAAGTACCAGAAGGGCGGCCAGCAGATATGATAAACGGAGCTTCACCATACAAAGATAGTGAAAAATGTTATCTTTGCAGGCATGACCACAAAGATGCTCGTCGCTCCTTTCCTGCTGCTGTCCGTCCTTTCCCTTCCGGCGCAGGAGAAGCAGCCGCCCCGGCTTATCCAAGCCGGGACACGCCTCTTCGGGATTCTGACGGAGCCGAGCAAATCCACCGACGGCGCCTATGTTCTCCGGCCGGGGCTCAAGTGGACGGTCTCCGCGGACGTGAACTCCATCCATACGGGCGCGGATCTGCACAGCGACATCACTGTTTCTGATTTCAGGGATGACAATGCTTCTATTATCAATGGTACAATGGATCTCGGGATGTCGAACCGCCTGTATACGAAAGCCGGTTTTGGCATATCCTATGCTGGGCTCGGAATCGGTTACGGTATTGAAATAGGGAAGAAAAGCGGCGAGCGGAATACCTTCTTCACCTTCGGGAGTATCACCTCATTTTACGGTTACAATATCAAGTATTACCGGACGCACCAGAACGTGTCCGGAACCCTGGCTTTGGAGGGATACGATCCTATCGACCTCACTTCCAAGTATCCGGGCGAGATGCGGAACCTTTCCCTGAGCGGGTTTTACGCATTCAACCGGCGCAAGTTCGTGTTCGCCTCCGCCTATGGGGGAAGGACGCTCCAACGGCGCTCTGCAGGTTCCTGGGTGGTGACGGCGAAGTACATGCAAGGGGCTTTTTCCGTCGACCCGAACGATGTCTTTTTCACGGAACGATTGGATGGCCTGCACCGATATTCCACCCAGCAGTTTTCCCTGGGAGGCGGTTATGCCTTCAACTGGGTGCTGTTCCACCGGGATCCTTCCGACCATAAGAAAGGGGAGGGGCTCCGGAACCTAACGCTGAACGCTACGTTTTTGCCGATGATCTCCTTAATGAATCATGTCAAGACGGAGCAGGGGAGCGGGAATGACAGACAAGTGGTCCGGTATGTCGGCCAGCCCAGCCTGTCGCCGGCCTTTCTCGGCGCCGCGTGCTATTCCTGGGACCGTTATTTCATCACCGCGCAGGCGGGATATAACGACTTCCGCTTCCAAGGAACCGAAACGGGCGTGGAAGAGGATGGGGGACGGCTGCGCACAAAAATACGCACCCATGGCGTGTTCTACGACATGAGTGCGAAAATTCAGGTAGGAGTCCGGTTCTAGAAACGGGCCTTGAAGGCCTCCCAGTCATAATACGGCCAATTGTCCGTCTCCAGGGGGAGGCGGGCTTCTTCGCCGTCGAGGAGGACCTTGAAGAGGACCTTCGGGGACTTCTTGGAACGGTAGAAGACCAGCTGGATGTTCGCGCCCATCGGCACGCGGTAGGTCTGGCACCAGACGGGGATGTCGTCGGGGTTCAGGACGTCGTGGCCGAAACCATTGACATCCAGGTTCATCAGCAGGGGCAGGAAGGTGTAGTCGTGGCCGAAACGGAGGTCGGCGCCCACGCGGCCTTCGGCGATGCGGTCATCGGCCTTGGCGATGATGTCCTGGACGATGGGGAGGTAGCCCTTGTGCGTGGGCCAGATCTCGGCGTAGAACTGGAAAGCGTCGATCTTCCAGAGCTTTACGAGCTCCTCCTTGGTGAAGAGGTCCCAGAAATCGATGTCGGTGTACAGGCTGTTCATGCCCGCGGCGAGGAACCAGAGGTAGGAGGTGAAATCCCACTGCTTGTTCTCCGGAAGGGCTTTGTCCACATCCTTGAACAGCCGTCCGAGGATAGCTTTGTAGTCCACGGTCCGCTCGATGTATTCCGCCCATTTTTCCGTGAACTTCACCGGCGTCCGCTCGAAATCGTCCTTTTTGAACGGGTTGCCGCTGTCCAACGGGAGGATGGCCGGCAGGAACACCTTGCCGAAGTTCTCGTACAGGTCCAGCTTCGGGTTCGACCCCTTGAGCCCCGTGCAGAACGCCGACATCGTCATCACGCAACGGGTGGAGGTCGATGTCCACGCGCGTACCTCAGCGCCGTCCGGGAACACCTTCGGGAAATTCTTGTACATTCGTTCGGCCAGACCCATTTGCTGGTCCCAGCCCTTCTTGGACAGGTCGCCCGTGCGGTAGCGGACGTCCGGATAGAGACGGTCGTAGCGGGCTTTGAAACCCATGCCGTAGTCCGTCAGGTTGGCGTCGGCAGCCGCCTCGGAGAGGACGGTGTTCACCCAGCTGTACAGGTCGCTTTGCCAGGCGTAGCGGGCGCCGTGGCGGCCGTAGTGGCTGATGTAGAAGGGCTTGTAACCCTTCGGCGCCGGGGTGAGCGCCACCGGCCCGGTCGGGCACAGATAGTCGGTTCCGGCGAGATACTCGGGATGAGCCTGCAGCTGGGCTTCATAATCCCTCACTTGGGCCCGGAGGCAGATGGCGGCCGCGAGAAGGCCCGCGGCGGCAAGGATCCATTTTCTCATAGGGTGTTCGGTTTTTTCCGTTGTTTTTCCCTCCACTGGAGCGGTGTGCAGCCGTACAGCTGCTTGAACCGGCGGGAGATGCTCTTGGTATCGTTCTCGCCCATGGACAGGGCGATGGTCATCACCTGCTCGTCGGTTTCCACCAGCTGCTCGGCGAAGTCTTTCAGTTTCAGTTCAGTAATGTATTCGTACAGGGTCTTTCCCGTGACGTCCTTGAAGCGGCGCTCCAGGAGACGGCGGGACAGGGCGGCCTCGGCCGTCACGTCCGCCACGGAGATCTTCTTGCGCACGTTGCGGTGGATGAACAGGATGGCGCGGAGAATCTGCTGGTCCTGCGTGGCGAAAGCCGCCGTGGACATCCGGTTCACGATCTTGACCGGCTGCAGGACCACATCCTTCGCCGGCGCCGTCCGGTCCGCGACCAGGCGCTCCACCAGCGCCGCAACCTGCCGTCCGCCCTCCTCGATATCGACCTGGATGCTGGACAGGGTGGTACTGCCCAGACTGCACAGCGTCTCGTCGTTATCGACACCAATCACAGACACTTCCGACGGAATCTTGATGCCGACGGAGTGGCAGGCCTCGATCAGGTTCTCGCCCTGGTTATCATCGCAGGCCATGATGGCGATGGGCTTCGGGATCATCTGGAGCCACTCGCGCAGCCGGTTCCGCTGGTAGTACCAGACCATGTCGATTTCCTGCATCCGGTAGGCGTAGAAGGAGGAGCCGAAGCCGGCCGCCTCCACCTCCCGGCGGAATCCGTCGCAGCGCTCGTCCGACCAGCAGACGTCGTTGAAGCCGAAGAACCCGAAGTTCTTGAACCCTCTGTCGATGAAGAATCGCGCCGCCATCTGTCCGGTGCCTATGTAGTCGCCCGTGACATTGGGGACCGTGGCGAACCGCTGCTTGAAGTCCTGGGCGATGACCACGATTCCGTTCTCCGTCAGCGTGCTCAGGTCGTCCGTGGGCTCGAACTGGCCGAGAATCGCGTCCACGTCCCACTCCTTCGAAACGCGGAGGAGGCCCTGGATGCCGATTTTGGCCTTATACTCCGGCGGCATCCTTCGCACGATCCACTGCTCCTTGCGGCGGGAATAGTCCACGATGCCCGCGAGAAGCTTGTGGGAGAAGGATTCCGTGAAGTCCGATATGATCAGGAGGCGGATCATCGTCCGGGTCGATTAATGCTTGTGCCAGCAGATGCCCTTGGATTCGTAGTACGGATACTCGTGGTCCACGACCGTCGAGAAGAAGCGGTTGAAGTCCTCGACGAAAGCCGGATCGTCCGGGGTGGTCGTCGCGGCCCAGGCGGGATCCGCGTTCCAGCCACGCTCGAACAGGCCGACGGCCTTCGGGAACAGGTAGTAGGTCACGTGGTCGAAGGTCCGGATGGTCTCGGTCCAGAGCTGTCCCTGCACGCCGATGATGTAAGGCTTGCCCTCGGCGGTCAGGACCGGCTTGCCTTCCCCGGCGGTCGCCAGGTTGGTGGCGGCCCGTCCCTTGTCGTCCCAGCGGACGGAACGGTAGATGTCGTAGGGGAGGAAGGAGAACGAGCGGCGCTCGTCGATGAATCCGGCCCAGTTGTGACCCCGTTCGGTCTTGGACGGGTTGTAGGCGAGGTCGAAGTAGGTGTTCGAGGAGTTGGACAGGACCACGGGAACCTGGTCGTTCGCATAGTTGTAAGCGAGCTCGTCGCGCCCGTGGGAAACGGCCCAGAGGTTCGTGAATGCGAGATTTCTCTTGAGTTTCTCGAAGGTGGCGGGCTCCAGGTGCTGGCCCACTTCCTGCCAGCCGGCGACCTTCACGCCCTTCGCTTCGGCGATGTCCAGCACGCGGCCGATGAAATAGTCCTTGAGCCAGCCGAGGTCATCCTTTCCGGCCTGTTCCATCAGGGCCTTGCAGGCGGGAGAACCCACCCAGGCGCCTTCCGGAACCTCGTCACCGCCCACGTGGATGGCCACGAGCGGGGCGCCGGCCTCTTTGTACATCGCGATCAAGCCGTCAAAGACCTTCTCGATGAAAGCGTAAGTGGACGGTAGCGCGACATTGATCGCGTTGTCGTTGTAATCCTGGACGGACATGTATTCGGAGACATCCTCCGGCTCGGACAGGAGATAGGTGCGGTCGCCGGTGGTCCGGGCGCGGTATTCCATCGACTTGATGGCAGCGCGGGAATGGCCGGGCGTGTCGAATTCGGGAATGACGCTGATGCGGCGCTCCCAGGCGTAGCGGAGGATTTCGATGAAATCGGCCTTGGAATAGTATCCGTTGCCCAGGGTGGCCTTGTCGTTGCGGTCGGGGGTGACGCAGTAGGTGGGCATCAGGGCGTCGGGCTCGGAGATGGAGCCGTCCTCGTTCAGGACCGGGATGCCGCGGTATGCACCGTAGGAGGTGAGCTCCGGGAGACCGTCGATGGCCACGCGCCAGCCCTCGTCGTCACCGAGGTGCAGATGCAGGCGGCTGACCTTGTAATGGTCGAGTATGTCAATGAGTTTCAGAAGGTTGTCCTTCGACGTGAAGTCGCGGCTCACGTCCAGCATCAGGCCTCTGTAGGCAAGGTCGGGCCAGTCTTCGATGACGGCGTTCGGGACCGTAGCCCCGCCCGCGTTCCGGCGGATATTGTCGATGGTGACGGCGGCATAGTGGGCGCCGTCCTCATCGGCGGCCTCCACCCGGACGTTGCCGTCCAGGACGATCCGGTACCAGCCGGGCTGTTTGCCCTCGACGAACTCGGGCTTGATGTCCTTAGGCATTTCCGTCGTCCCTTCCGCCTTTTCCACCTGCTTCAGCCGGGGAACCATGTCGAACACGTCCGTGGCGACCGGGGTCCAGTCAAAGAGCGTGACCGGCTCCGCGGACTGGAAGGTGTAGTCCACATCGACAGGAACGGGTTTCTTGCCCTTTTTCTGCAGGTAGAAGCCTTCGGGAGCGCGGAACTGGTTCACGAGCGCCCGGGCCTCATAGCGGAGGACGAGGGACTTTCCCTTCGTGTCCGCGTCCGGTGCCACCCGGTACAGGGTGCCGCCGAGATGCTCGATGCGGCCTTCGCCTTCCAGGATCTTGACCGGGGTGCGGAACTGGCAGAACCAGAGGGTCCAGTCCGTTCCCTTGGGAGGATTCTGGATTTCCATCGTATGGACGGTTTTTCCGGTTTCGGGATCTGTGGCTCCCTCGGTCCAAATGACGCGGCAGGGGGTTGCGCACGCGAGCGTGAGCGCGAACAGTGATAATAAAGAAAATAGCGGTTTGAGACGCATGATTGGCCGTTTTTGTGTTTCCGGATTCAAAGATGGGAAAAAATCGCGTTTACGCAAACATTTTGACGCAAATTGTGTGCTCAATTACGCAAATATTCGTTTATGCTTGTAAGGATGTATCTAATTTTGCAAAAAGAAAGACCGCACAAAGAAAGTTTTTAAAAATTTATAAAAACTAAACACCTAAAGCTTAATTTAAAAACTACAATAAGTATGACGCTCGGCATTGACATTGGAGGTACCAACCTGAGTTTCGGCCTGGTCGAAAACGGCAAGGTCAAAGAGGGCTTCTCCGTCCCTTCCTTCGCACCTGGCGCTACCCTGAGTGAGACGCTGGAATATCTGGCATCCCAGATCCGCAACCTTATCGTCCCGTCCGTGAAAAAGATTGGCATCGGCGTCCCCTCGGTCGTCGACGTGAAGCGGGGAGTCGTCTATGACACCCAGAATATCCCGTCCTGGACGGTCGTTCCCCTCAAGGAATACCTGGAGGCGGAGTTCGATGTGCGCGTCGCCGTGAACAACGACGCGAACTGCTACGCCCTGGGCGTCTACGGCACCTATCCGGCGGACGCGAAACCGGAGACCCTCGTCGCGATGACCCTCGGCACCGGCCTGGGCATCGGCATCGTGAACGAAGGCAAGATCTTCAGCGGCGCGAACTGCGGCGCCGGCGAACTGGGCTGCCTCCCGTACCGGGACTCCATCATCGAGGATTTCACCAGCAAGAAATATTTCACCAACGCCGGCTGGAACAGCTACCAGGCTTTCAAGGCCGCCGAGGCGGGGGACCCCGCCGCCCTGGCGCTCCTCGAGGAGTTCGGCCGCCATATGGGCGCCGCCCTCTGCATGGTGATGTACGCCTACGACCCCGACCGTGTCGCCCTCGCCGGCGGCATCGCGAACAACTATCCTTTCTTCCGTCAGGCGATGGAGACCTACGTGCGGGAAAACTTCCCGTACCGGAAAGCCGTCGAGCGCCTGACCATCGACATTTGTACCGACAGTAACCTTCCGGTCATCGGAGCAGCATTGCTTTAACAATGAAACACATCTGGTTCCTTTCCCTCGCCATGGTCGCAACGCTCGCTTGCGCAAATGAGAAACCCGCCCCCGGCGACCGTCTCGTCCTCGCGGACGGATGGACGCTTTCCCGCGACGGCGCAGCCCAGCGCTATGACGCCTCCGTTCCTTCCACCGTCGCCGGCACCCTGAGCGAAGCCGGTTATTTCGGGGAAGACCTGCTCGTCGGCCGCAACTACGAAAAAGTCGACAAATCGATCTTTGACGATACCTGGACCTATGTCACCACCTTCGCAGGCAAGCCCGCCAAGGGACAGCACGCGGAGCTCGTTTTCGACGGTCTGAACTATTACGCGGACGTTTTCCTGAACGGGAAGCAGATCGCGTCGTCGGACACCACCAAGGGTGTCTTCATCCGCCGCGCCTATGACGTGACGAAGCTGCTCAAGAACAAGAACAAGCTGGAGGTCAAGCTTCGCCGCGCACAGAATGGGGACCTGAACCACGGTTATGTGGACTGGAATCCCCGTCCCCTGGACGAGAGCATGGGCATCGTCCGTCCCGTCACGTTGCATACCACGGGCGCCCTCTCCATCGAGGACGTCTACGTAGTCCCTGACTTGAACGTGGAGAACTTCGAAACGGCCGACCTCTCCGTCCGCGTCACCCTGCGGAACAGAGAGGATCGGCCCATCGAAGGTTCCCTGGTCCTGAACCTGCAGGACGCGGAAACGGGAACGTTCCCCGTGGCCCTTGCCGCCGGTGAGACGAAGGACATCACCCTCACCCGCACGGACCTGGCGATGCTGCACATCGACAATCCGCGTGTGTGGTGGACCTATGACATGGGCACCCCTGAACTGTACAACCTCGCGGTCTGCGTGGAGGTGAATAATGTCGCTTCCGACGTGAAGGAGACCACCTTCGGCATCCGCAAGATCGAAAGCCGCCTGACGGAGGAAAACTACCGCCAGTTCACCCTGAACGGAAAGGACATCCTGCTGAAGGGCGCCGGCTGGACCGACGATATCTTCATGCGCGACACCTACGACAGCATCAAGCGTCAGGTGGAGTATGTGATGGACATGAACATGAATCTCATCCGCTTCGAGAACATCTGGGGCATGGAGGATACGGTCTATGACCTCTGCGACGAACTGGGCGTGCTGGCCCTCGTGGGCTTCAGCTGCCAGTGGGAGTGGGAGAACTACTGCGGCCTGCCGGAGGTGAGCCATTTCGGCTGCATCAACGGCGAGGAAGTCGAGGATCTCGCGGTCCGCTATTTCCATGACCAGGTCGTGCGTCTGCACAACCATCCGGCTATCATCGCCTGGCTCACCGGCAGTGACCGGATTCCGAATCCGGGCCTGGAGGAGCGCTACCTGAAGATTTTCGAGAAGGAGGACTACCGTTCCTATGTGTGCTCCGCGAAGAATATGAAGAGCCTCGCCGGCTGGTCCGGTACCAAGATGGAAGGCCCGTACGAGTATGTGGGTGCCGATTATTGGTATAAGGACAAGGAGGCTGGCGGCGCTTTCGGCTGGAACACGGAGACCGGCATCGGCGCGAACCTGCCGCAGCTGGAATCCCTGAAGAGAATGATTCCGGAGGATGCCCTGTGGCCGCTTTCCGATGCCTGGGACTACCACTGCACGGCTTCCGGTTCCGATATGAACAGCATGAAGCAGCTGCAGGAGGTCATCAACGGCCTGTACGGCGGCTTCGACGGCCTGGAGGACTTCGTCCGCAAGGCCCACGCTGTGGACTATGACGGCACCCGCGCGATGTTCGAGGCATTCCGCGTCCGCGTTCCCAAGGCCACCGGTATCGTCCAGTGGATGCTCAACTCCGCCTGGCCGTCCCTGTACTGGCAGCAGTATGACTGGTACGGCGCTCCGACCGCCGGTTACTACGGCACCAAGAAGGCTTGCGAGCCCCGCCAGTTGCTATTCGACTACGCCACTCGTAAGGTCTATGCCGTGAATGAGAGCGGCGATGCGGAACCGCGCGCGATGCGGGCTTCCGTGAAGGTCTTCGACGCCAACTCCCGCCTGATCGGGCAGGAAATCAAGGCCGTGAAGGTGGGCTACCGCGACGTCGTTCCGGTGTTCGACCTCAAGCGTTTCGACGGCAAGCCGCACTTCGTGGCCCTCACCCTGACGGACGCGAACGGCATCGCCGTGGACAACTTCTATGTCCTCCCGGCGAAGGATAACGAGTACAACTGGAAGAAGACCAACTGGTACATCACTCCGATCACCGCCTACGCGGACCTCGGCTTCGCCTTCAAGCAGGACAAGGCCGATGTGGAGATGACTGTCGATGGCAACCAGGTCACCCTCGAGAACAAGTCCGGCGTCATCGCCTACATGAACATCCTGAAGGCGAAGGATGCCGCCGGCAACCTCGTGGCTCCCGCTTACTGGAGTGACAATTTCTTCCCGCTCCTCCCGGGCGAAAAGAAGACCGTCACCTGCAAGACGGACGCGAAGGACATCCATTTTGAACTTGACAGACAATAATCCTGATATGAAAAAAGCATTTGCGTTGATTTGGTTGGTGATCGGCGGGTCCGTCTGCGCGTGGGCGCAGACGGACACCGGCCGTGATCTCTCCAAGTATGCGGACGACAAGTTCCGCGAAGATGACCAGTACCAGGTGGAAACCCCGTACGAAACCGTGAAGGTCAAACAGCCCAAGTCCAAGAAGATCAAGAACATCATCGTGATGATCGGTGACGGCATGAGCATGGAGGCTGTGAGCGTGGGCTGGACCCTGAACGGCGGACACTTGAATCTCGATAACTTCCCGGTGGCCGGTTATTCCCGCACCTACTGCGTGGACCGGCTCATCACCGATTCCTGCGCCGGCGGTGCCGCCATCGCGGCCGGCGAGAAGACCAAATACGGCTACATCGGCCAGGACAAGGACGGAAATCCGTTCGTGACGCTCCTGCACCGGGCGCAGCAGAAAGGCATGCGCACCGGCCTTGCCGTGACCTGCCGCATCAATGACGCCACCCCCGCCGACTTCGTGTGCCATTCTCCGGACCGGCACCTGGAGGCGGAGATCGCCGAGCAGTACGTGAACAGCGGCGTGGACTTCATCACCGGCGGCGGACGCCAGTTCTGGGATGAGCGCGAGGACGGCCGCAACCTCATCAACGAGATGAAGGCCAAGGGCTATACCTTCGTGGACAACCAGGAAGACTTGATGAAGGTCAAGGAAGGACCCCTCGTGGGCCTTTTCGGACCCCTGGACCTGGACCCGGTCCTGGACCGCGGCCCCGTCCTTCCCAACTGCACGGACAAGGCCCTCGAGCTGCTGGACAACAAGAAGGGTTTCTTCCTGATGATCGAAGGTTCCCAGATTGACGACTGGGCGCACCGCAACAAGGTGGGCCACATGGCCGAGGAGCTCTTCGACTTTGACAAGTGCATCGGTAAGGTGCTCGAGTTCGCCGAAAAAGACGGCCACACCCTCGTCATCGTGACGGCGGACCACGGCACGGGCGGACTCACCCTCGTGGGCGGCAGCCTTGAGGACCGCAGCGTGAAGGTGCACTTCTCCACGAAGGGCCACCACGGCATCGTGGTCCCGGTCTTTGCCTACGGCCCGCACGCCGAGGACTTCGTGGGCGTGTACGAGAACGCCGAGTTGTCCCAGAAGATCTTCAAACTCTTGAAATAAGAACCAATTCTTTCAACCAATTCATTAAACCAACTTTTCATGAAACTCAACAAAATTCTTCTTTCCCTTTTGGTCGGGTTCGCCGCGCTGGGACTCCAGGCACAGAACCGGACCGTTTCGGGAACCGTCACGGACGGTGCGAACGGAGACCCGGTCCCGTTTGCGTCGATCGTCGTCAAGGGGACGTCCGTCTGGACAACCACCGACTTGGATGGTAAATACTCCGTCGAGGCCCCGTCGAACGGCATACTCGCCGTGGACATCCTCGGCTACGTCAGCGAAGAGATCGCCGTCAACGGCCGCTCTGTCGTGGACATCGTGCTGAATGCCGACCTGGACCAGCTTTCCGAGTCCGTGGTCATCGGTTACGGCGTGCAGCAGAAGAAACTCCTCACCGGATCCACGGTCCAGGTGAAGGGTGACGAACTGGCGAAACTGAACACCACTTCCGCCCTGGGCGCTCTCCAGAGCCAGAGCCCGGGTGTGTCCATCACCCAGAATTCCGGTCAGCCGGGCCGCGGTTACAAGGTGAACATCCGTGGTCTCGGTACCATCGGCGATTCCGAGCCGCTGTATGTGATCGACGGCGTGGCCGGCGGTGACATCAACGCCTTGAACCCCAACGACATCGAGTCCATCGACATTCTCAAGGACGCTGCTTCCGCCGCCATCTACGGCGCCCGCGCCGCGAACGGTGTCGTGCTCGTCACCACCAAGCAGGGTAAGGAAGGCCGCGTGATCGTCTCCTACGACGGTTACTACGGCGCCCAGTATCTGGCCAAGATGCCCGACATGGTGAACGCGCAGGAGTACATGCAGCTCTACAACCTGGCTCGCAAGAACTCCGGTCTGGAGGAGGTCGACTTCTCCGCGAAGCTTCCCGCCAAGCTGTACCAGTCCGTGATGAACGGTTCCTGGAAAGGCACCAACTGGGTGGAAGAAATGTACAACAAGGGTGCGATGACCCAGAACCACGCGGTGAACGTCGCCGGCGGTACTGCCGAGCACAAGTTCTCCATGGGTCTGTCCTACACCGCGCAGGACGGTATCCTCGGCTACAACAAGATCGAGCCGATGAACGCCGAATACCGCCGGTACACCTTCCGCATGAACTCCGACAATGTGGTCATCAAGCGCAACAACCTTGATATCCTGAAGGTGGGCGAGACCCTCAACTTCAGCTTCGGTAAGAACAGCGGCATCGCCGAGGGTGACATCTACGATAGCTCCCTGCACGATGCCATCGGCGCCAACCCGCTGCTCCCGGTCTATGCGACCGACGACCAGGGCAACATCACCGGCTTCTATGATGAGGCCGTCCGCGACGCCGAAGGCTGGACCTTCTTCAACGACGCCAAGCACCCGATCGGTGTGGATTACTACAACCGCGGCCGCAACCTGCAGAAGTTCTATTCCCTGCACGCCAGCGTGTACGCCGAGCTCCAGCCCATCAAGAACCTCAAGTTCAAGAGCCAGTTCGGTTACCGCCTGTCCGCGTCCTCGAACCGCAGCTACAAGATGATCTATCATCTGAACACTTCCCAGTACAATGACAACGACGTGGTCTCCCAGAGCATGAAGCTCGGCCACCGGATCACCTGGGAAAACACCGCTTCCTACCACTTCGACATCAACAGCGACCACGTCTTCGACGTCGTGCTGGGTCAGTCCATCGAAAAGTGGGGCATGGGTGAGAGCATGTCCGCCAGCGCGTGGAACAGCATCTTCCCGAACGACTTCGAGCGCGCCTGGCTCTCCAACACCAAGCCGGCGATCCTGAGCCAGATTTCCGCTTCCGGTTCTCCGTCCTCCATGGGTGCCCTGGCTTCCTTCTTCGGCCGTGTCAACTACAGCCTGAAGGACACCTACCTGTTCTCCGCCACGGTCCGTGCCGATGGTTCCTCGAACTTCGCCCGCGGTCACCGCTGGGGTATCTTCCCGTCCTTCTCCGCCGGTTGGATCATCTCCAACGAGCCTTGGATGGCGGACACCAGCAACTGGCTGAACTTCCTGAAACTGCGCGCCAGCTGGGGTCAGAACGGTAACGCCAGCATCTCCAACTTCCAGTATCTGTCCACCATCAAGATGTCCAGCAGCGCGGGCTACTACTTCGGCAACAAGGGCTCCATGTCCACCGGCGCCGTTCCCGGCGTGCTGGCCAATCCGGACGTGACCTGGGAAACTTCCGAGCAGACCGACCTCGGCTTCGACGCCCGTTTCTTCGGCTCCAAGCTGGGTGTGACCTTCGACGCTTACATCAAGAACACCAAGGACTGGCTGGTCGACGCCCCGATCGCGGCCGTGTACGGCTTCAGCGCTCCTTACGTGAACGGTGGTGACGTCCGCAACTCCGGTGTCGAGCTTTCCATCGACTACGGCAAGCACACCGGCGAATTCACCTACGGCATCAAGCTCAACGGCGCTTACAACAAGAACGTGGTCACCCGCATCGCCAACGCCGAAGGTATCATCCACGGCGAGGACGACGTCATCAGCCAGGGTACCTCCGAAATGTACCGCGCCCAGGAAGGCTTCCCGATCGGTTACTTCTACGGCTACAAGACCGCCGGTGTCTTCCAGAACCAGGCCCAGGTCGACGCTACCGCCGCCAAGTACGAGGATGCCAAGCCCGGCGACCTGATCTGGGTCGATGTCAACGGCGACGGTGAAATCACCGACGACGACCGCACCATGATCGGCGATCCCCACCCGGACTTCAACGCCGGCCTGAATCTGTGGATGGCCTGGAGAGGCTTCGACCTGAACATCACCGGTTACGGCGCCTTCGGTCAGCAGATCGCCCGCTCCTACCGTTCCTTCTTCGACCGTCCGACCGACAGCTACACCCGTGACCTGCTGAACTGCTGGAACGGCGAGGGTACCTCCAACAAGCTCCCGCTCTGGACCACCTGCTCCGACCGCAACTGGTCCAACATCTCCGACATCTACATCGAGAACGGCGACTTCTTCAAGATTTCCAACGTGACGCTGGGCTACGACTTCAGCCGCCTCGTCAAGAACTCCTGGATCTCCAAGGCCCGCCTCTATGTGTCCGCCCAGAACCTGCTCACCATCACCAAGTACTCCGGCATGGATCCTGAGATTGGTTACGGCTTCGACGAGGACTGGGTGTCCGGTATCGACCTGGGTTACTATCCCAGCGCCCGTACCTTCCTCCTGGGTGTCAACATTCAATTCTAGCGCGTCATGAAAAATACGATCAAATATATCTCCGCTCTCGTGCTGGCTTCCCTGATGTTCGCCGGTTGCGAAAAGTTCCTGGACACCGTCAGTTACACCGAGAGCAACACCAGTAACTATCCTGCTTCCGAGCAGGACGCCATCCAGCTGGTCACGGGTATCTACGCCGCCTTGAACCAGGCTTCGTACGAGCCCAGCGCCCACTCCTTCATCGCCAATCTCACCATGTCCGACGAGTGCTTCGGCGGCGGCGGACAGGACGACTATGAGATCCAGGCCTACGACCACCTGCTCTATTTCGAGCCGAACGCCCAGCTGGACTTCTGGACGCCGTACTATGCCGGTATCACCCGCGCCAACATGGCCATCGCCAACCTGGACAAGGTGGCGGACGAGGACATGCGTAACCAGCTGATGGGTGAGGCCTATTTCCTGCGCTCCTATTTCCTGTATGACCTCACGACCCAGTTCGGTCAGATTCCGCTCGTGGCCACCGTCCCCGCCTCCGTCAAGGAAGCGATGGAGTATCCGGCCCCCGGCACCATCGAGGAGATCTACGGCAACATCGCCGCCGGTCTGAAGAAGGCCATCGAGATCATGCCCGCCCGGAAGTGGGACGAGTGCATCACCGGCATCCGTCACGCCACCAAGTGGGACGCCGAGGCCCTGCTCGCCCGCGTGTACCTTTTCTACACCGGCTTCTATAGCGACAAGGAAGGCAAGAGCATTACCACTCTTCCGCTGGTGGACTTCGAGACCAACGAGCTGTCCTCCGAGACCCTGGGCAAGGACTATGTGGTGAACAAGCTGGAAGACTGCATCGCGAACAGCGGTCACAGCCTGGTGCCCGACTTCCGCCTCCAGTGGCCCTACACCAACAGCGCCACCAAGGCCGACTATGTGTATGTCAAGAACATCGAGGGAACCTGGTACACCGACGACATCAACCCCGAGGAGATGTTCAGCATCTGCTACTCCAACGTGGCCGAGTCTTCCCGCAACCGCAACAAGTTCGACCAGTACCTGGGCGTCCGCAAGCGTTCCAACTATGAGGTGAACGCCTTCCCGTTCAGCCGTGGTTACGGTATGGCTACCGTCAATCCGTACGTGTGGGAGCAGTGGGAGAAGGACGAGCCCGGTGACATCCGCAAGGCCGCGTCCATCTACAGCATCAACGAAGAGATGGCCGATCCTTCCAAGTACACCTGGGGCAACGACCAGCAGATGGAGGAAACCGGTTACTGGCAGAAGAAATACCAGGCCTGGGGCGCCATCATCAATGGCAAGTGGTTCCTGGAGTTCTCCTCCATTCCCGAGTACGGCGGCGCCGGCAGCGACCTTGGCCGCGGCCATTCCCCGCAGAACGTCCAGGTCATCCGCTTCGCCGACGTGCTCCTGATGCACTCCGAGCTGACCGACGGCAAGACCATCTACAACGGCAAGAGCGGCATGAACGCCGTCCGCGCCCGTGCCGGTCTCGCCGACAAGGCTTACAGCGTGGACGCCATCCGCAAGGAGCGCCAGCATGAGCTCGCTTTCGAAGGTATCCGCTGGAACGACATGCGCCGCTACGGCAAGGCTTACTGCCTGGCCGCCCTCAAGACGCAGCTCGGACAGCCCATCAAGAACAACAACGGTCCTTGGATCGTGATGAAGGACCAGGGTGCCGGTTACGAGGCCCGCTACAACGCCACTTGGGGCTTCCGCCCGTTCCCGGCTTCCGAGGTCAGCCTCTCCGCCGGTGTCCTGAAGCAGAACGAAGGTTGGACCGACGCTTCCGCCCAGTACACCAACTGGAAGTAGTATAATACGCATTTTCGGGTGTTGCAGGGGTCGGTTCCGGCCGACCTCTGCATTCCCGAAAAATAGAATCGCAAATTGAGTATAGTAATAGACGATTTACCCCGCATACTTAATCAACCTTTCTAATAATCCAAAGTATATGAAACTAAACGAACTTTTACTCTCCCTCGTGGTCGGGTTCGCCGCTCTGAACGCCGGAGCGCAGAACCTCACCGTCAAGGGAACCGTCACCGACGGTGCGAGCGGAGACCCGGTCCCGTTCGCATCGATTGTCGTCAAGGGGACGTCCAACTGGACGACGACCGACTTTGACGGAAAGTACTCGGTAACGGCTCCGGCCAACGGAGTCCTCTCTGTGGAGATCCTCGGTTATCTCGATCAGGACGTGAACATTGACGGCCGCACCGTCGTGGACATCGTCATGACTCCCGACCTGGATCAGCTCTCCGAATCTGTGGTCATCGGTTACGGTGTCCAGAAGAAGAAACTCATCACGGGTTCCACCGTCAATGTCACCAGCGACAAGATTCTCGCCACCAGCCCGCTGGACGCCTTCGGCGCTCTCCAGAGCCAGGCGGCCGGTGTGAACATCGTGCAGAATTCCGGTCAGCCGGGCGAGAGTTACAAGATGACCATCCGTGGTATGGGCACCAAGGGTTCCAACACGCCGCTCTATGTCGTGGACGGCGTTCCCGGCGCTTCCATCACGGCGCTCTCCCCGAATGACATCGAGTCCATCGACATTCTCAAGGACGCGGCTTCCAGCGCCATTTACGGCGCCCGCGCCGCCAACGGTGTCGTCCTGGTGACCACCAAGAAGGGCAAGGCCGGCAAGGTGCAGGTGGAATTTGACGCCTACTATGGCTGGCAGAACCCGAACACCAACGGGGTGACCCCGCTGGGCGCGAAGGAATACATGGAAATCATCGACAAGGCCTACGAGATCCAGGGTACCACCAAGAAGGTGTGGGAAGAGCTGATTCCCAAGCAGTATGCCCAGATCATGAACGGTACCTGGAACGGTACCAACTGGCTGGAAGAGACCATTGTCCACAACGCTCCTATCCACAACGAGTCCATCAGCATCACCGGTGGCTCCGAGGTTTCCCGCTTCGCCCTCGGTTTCTCGAACTTCGGCCAGACGGGTACCATCGGCTATCCCGCCACCCCGCAGTATGACCGGAACACGTTCCGCATGAATACGGACTACTCCCTCCTGAAGAAGAATGGCCGCGATGTCCTGCGGCTGGGTGAGAATATCACCTTCACCACCACCAACAAGAAGGGTATTTCCATCGGCGGCATCTATTCCAACAACATCCGCACGCTCCTGCGGATGACCCCGCTCCTGCCGGCGTTCAACGAGGACGGCAGTTTCTACACCTATGAGCAGAGAAAGGCCGACGGATGGACCTTCAGCGATGAACTGGTGAACCCGCTCGAGCAGCTCTACTACACCCGCTCCCAGCGGTACAGCAAGGGATATCGGCTCCAGTCCAATGTCTATCTGGAGTTCATCCCCATCAAGGGCCTCACCTTCCGCACCAGCGCCGGCTGGCTGTACAACCATTCTGACAGCCGCAGCTACATTCCGGCTTATGACCTGAGCGGAAAGACCAAGAATCCCGATGACGACGTGACGCAGAGCCAGTCTTACAGCACCCGCTGGACGCTGGAGAACACCGTCAACTGGGTTCATTCCTTCGGCAACCACAACTTTGACTTCCTGCTGGGCCAGTCCCTCGAGAAGTGGGGCTTCGGAAACGGTCTCAGCATCACCAACTCCAAATCCCTCTTCACCAACCTGGAGCAGGCGTTCATCGACAGTACGAACGCGGGCGCGGCGGATTCGGCCTTCACGAAGATCAGCGGCTATCCCAACGAGCAGGGGGCTCTGTCCTCCTTCTTCACCCGTCTGAACTACAACTACAAGGAGACTTACCTCCTGTCCGTGGTGATGCGTGCCGATGGTTCCTCCAACTTTGACAGGGGACACCGTTGGGGCTACTTCCCGTCGGTCTCTGCCGGTTGGGTCGTGACCAACGAACCTTTCATGAGCGGTTCCAGCGACTTCCTGAACTTCCTGAAACTCCGCGCGAGCTGGGGCCAGAACGGTAACTGCAACATCGACCCGTTCCAGTATGCCGCCACCATCGCTTTCACGTCGCCCTATTATTTCAGCAGCATCACGAAACCCGAAGTGGGCGCTTTCCCCGACATCCTCCCGAACAAGGACGTGAAATGGGAAACCTCCGAGCAGACTGACTTGGGCTTTGACGCCCGTTTCCTCGGCAGCCGCCTGGGCTTCTCCTTCGACTGGTACAACAAGATGACCAAGGACTGGCTGGTGGACGCTCCCCAGCTGCTGTCCTACGGTACCGGCGCTCCGTATATCAACGGCGGCGATATCCGGAACAGGGGTTACGAAATGCTCCTCTCCTGGGATGACATGCCTACTCGCGACTTCTCCTATGGCGTGTCCGCCACCTTCTCGCACAATAAGAACGTCGTCACCCGTCTGGCCAATTCCGAGGGCCTCATCCATGGCGATGAGAACGCGATCGCCCAGAACACCGATGAAATCTACCGCGTCCAGGTGGGTTATCCGATCGGCTATTTCTGGGGCTATGAGATGGATGGCATCATCCAGAACGAACAGCAGAAACAGGATTACCTGAACAAGTACTTCGGCGGCGATGCCAGCAAGTCCAAGCAGGGTGAGTCCATCCAGCCCGGTGACGTGATGTTCGTGGACCGCAGCGGTCCCGAAGGCGAGCCGGACGGCGTCATCGACGAATATGACAAGACGATGATCGGCGACCCGAATCCGGATTTCACCGCCGGTCTGTCGCTCTATCTGAATTACAAGGGCTTCTCGTTCTCGCTGAACGGTTACGGCGCCTTCGGCCAGCAGGTGGCGAAGAGTTACCGCCAGTTCTCCGACGAACCGGACGACAACTACTGCACCGACGTCTTCACCAAGTACTGGAACGGCGAAGGTTCCACCAACCGCTATCCCCGTTTCACCCACGGTAAGCACCCCAACCAGTCCGAGATGTCCCGCGTCTGGCTGGAAGATGCCGACTACTTCAAGATTTCCCGCATCTCGCTGGGTTACGACATCAAGCGGGTGATGAAGTTCCTGCCCGTCCAGCGTTGCCAGCTGTATGTGGCGGCCCAGAACATGTTCACCTTCACGAAATACTCCGGTATGGATCCGGAAGTGGGCTATGGTGACGGCCACAGCTGGGTGACTGGCATCGACAACGGTTATTATCCTTCCTCCAATTCTTGGCAGGTGGGCCTGAACATCACTTTTTAATCCTTGAAGACCATGAAAAAGAATTTTGTATATCTTGCAGCCGCAGCGCTGGGCATGCTGTTCCTCGGGGGTTGTGACGGTTTCCTCGACACGCAGAACCTGACCAAGAAGGACACATCCAATTGCCCGCAGGACGAAACCGACGCCATTCAGTTGGTGAACGGCATCTACGGGGTCATGAACTCGAACATCAAGAACATTACGGAAGACCCGTTCATGCTGTTCGACATCGCCAGTGACGACCGCCTGGGCGGCGGAAGCCAGAGTAATGTCGAAGCTCAGTCGGCCGACCGTCTGATGAACCGGAAAGTCAGTTGGCTGGAGCCTTGCTGGAAGTATCGCTACATGGGAATCAACCGTGCCAACACCGTCATTGAGAACATAGACAAGGTGACCGATTGGAGTTCGGACAAGGTTCGTGGACAGCTTCTCTGCGAAGCCTACTTCCTCCGCGCCTTCTTCTATTTCAACCTGGCCCAGGTCTTCGGCAGCGTTCCGCTGGTGCTCACCACCGAGCCCGTGAATTACCCCAAGGCCACTCCGGACGAGCTTTACGCGTCCATCGCCTCCGACCTCAAGAAGGCCATCGAACTCGGTCCTAACACTCCGTATCCGGCTGTCGGCGAAGGCCGCGCCTCCAAATGGACGGCTGAAGCCATCATGGCCCGCGTCTGGTTGTTCTACACCGGTTTCTACGGCAAGAGCGAGATCAAGCTTCCGGAAGAGGAAGGCGGTTCCATCACCAAGGACCAGGTGGTCACCTGGCTCGAGGACTGCATCAAGAACAGCGGCTACGGCCTGGTCAGCGACCAGCGCAACCTGTGGCCGTACACCAACCAGTGGACGGCTCCCGACTATCCGTATGCCCATGACAACGGCCTCAGCTGGGAGACCGATGAGAACAAGGAGAACATGTTTGCGGTGAAGATGGGAAATGCGGGCTACTCGGACAGCCACGACGAGATGCGTTTCAACCGTCTTCCGGAGTACTACGGTCTTCGCAAGACCTCCGCGGCGGCCTTCCCGTTCAACAACCAGGGATACTCCAACGGTCCTGTCTGCACGACGCTGTGGACTGACTGGGGTGCCGATCCCGACTATGCGGGTGACGTGCGCCGCGTGGGCTCCATTTGCGACCGCCGGGTGGAACTGCCTGACTATGCGGGCGATCCGGCCAAGGAAGTGGAGAATACCTTCCTGCTGGCGAAGAAATATGTGGGTTGCGGCGCTTATGACCATGCGACCAATACGCTCTATCAGGTGTACAGTTACTTCTATGGCGGTGCGAACAGCCGTCAGGAAGGCCTGATGCAGTCCCTGGTCTGGCTCCGTTTCGCCGATGTCCTCCTGATGCACTCCGAACTCACCGAAGGTAAGGTCATCTACAATGGGAAGAGCGGCCTCAATGCCGTCCGCGTCCGCGCGCAGCTGCCCGAGAAGGCCTACAGCCTCGACCTGCTCAAGAAGGAGCGCCGCTACGAACTCTGCTTCGAGGCGATCCGCTGGAATGACCTTCGCCGTTGGGGCGACGTGAGCGAGATTGTGAAGAACCAGGTCGGCGTGGAAATCACGAACGAAAAGGGCAAGGGCAAGTATGCCTTCACCAATGACTTCATGAAGCGCTATCAGGATACCGGCGGCGGTTTCTTCAAGATTCCCGAGAGCCAGGTTACCCAATCCGAGGGTGTCCTGGAGCAGAACCCGGGCTGGGGAGAAGGTTCCGACTGGGCCAAGGGCGACCTGCCTTATTCCTTCAAGTAGTATTTATGCGTTCTGTGTGTCCGGAGATCATCCGGACACACAGAATACATTATAATTAACAATCTGACTGACAATCAATTAAGCCACATGTTCAAAAACCTGTTATCATCCTTTGCCCTGGCGATGCTCCTGTGTCTGTCCTCCTGCGACAAGCCGACGAACAGCATCGTCATCACCCCGCCGAATGCGCATCCGTCCTCCGGAACGGGGAACGGCTCGGGTTCCGGGACGGGTACGGGAACGGGTACCGGAACAGGCACTGGTACGGGAACCGGAACGGGAACTGGCACAGGCACAGGAACCGGGACCGGCACGAATACGGGAACCCTTTGCACGGACATCGGCCAGACGCCGATCGTTTTGGCGTATTTTACGGAGTACAACGAGAAGATGCCGGATGCGAGGCTCCTGACCCACATCAATTACGCTCACGGCCGTTTCAAGAACCCCAAGACGGGGGACGGCGGCATCGTGGTCTCCGAATCCTCGAAGGCGCCCATCAGCAAGGTGGTCGCCCTCAAGAGCGTGAATCCCAAGCTCAAGGTCATGCTGATGATCGGCGGCTGGGGCGCCCACGCCGACGGATTCTCCGAAATGGCGAAGAGCGCCGCCAAGCGGACGGAGTTCTGCAAGTCCGTGAAGTCGCTCATCGACCAGTACAAACTGGACGGGGTGGACATCGACTGGGAGTATCCCACGGTTTCGGCCGACAATGAGACGGGCCGGGACGACAATGACACCCAGAACTTCAACCTCGTGCTGAAGGAGCTCCGCGAGACCATCGGCACGTCCAAGATCATTTCCTTCGCCTCTTCCTCCAGCGGAAAGTATGTGGACTGGAAGACGGCGATCAACTACATCGACTATGTGAACGTGATGACCTACGACATGGGTGCGGCGCCCAAGGGGCACAACTCCCCGCTGCATAAGTCCACCATGTTCACGCACCGCAACTGGGATGATGCTGTCGATGCCCATGTGAAAGCCGGGGTCCCCAAGAACCGGCAGGTGATGGGCGTTCCGTTCTACGGGAAGGCGGAGAAGGAACCGGCTGCGGGAACCAAGATTTTCGAGTACTCCGTGAAGTACTATGAAATCCCTGACATCCTGAACAAGGGCACGTACAAGGGAAAGCCCCTCGCCCGGGCGGTCCACCGCCAGTGGGAGCCTTCGTCGATGGTTCCTTATCTGGCCGATGAAGCCGGCAAGAACGTCCTCTCGTACGACGACCCCGAATCGGTCGCGGCGAAAGGAACCTACGTGAAGGCGAACGGCCACCTCGGCGCCATGTTCTGGGAATACCGCTACGACACCGACGACCTCGCCCTGCTGCGGTCCCTGGTGAAATCTATCTACGGAAAAGAATCGGTCCTTTGACCGAACGAAATACAATAGTTTAATCCTTAACCTAATAACCTTTTAACGTTAACCAATGAAACAGAAAGTAGTCCATTTTTCCATGCTGGCTGCTCTGCTGTGTCTCCTCCTGGGAATGTGGGGCCCCGGTGCCTTCGCACAGAACAGGGGCATTACCATCAAGGGTACTGTCGTGGACGCAGACGGTCTGCCGGTAATCGGTGCGGGCGTCACCCTGCAGGGGACGACCACCGGTGTGGCTGCCGACGTGGACGGAGGCTTCACGCTCACCGTCCCCGGAGAGAATTCTGTGATCGAGGTTTCGGCCCTTGGCTACGTCACCGAAGTGTTGACCGTAGGCAAGCAGCGGACGTTCACCGTCGTGCTGCGGGACGATACCCAGACCTTGGACGCCACGGTCGTGGTCGCGTACGGCACGCAGACCAAGGCCACCGTCACGGGTGCATTGACCTCTATCGACAACAAGTCGCTGATCAAGGCGCCGGTGGCCGACGTCACCAACATCCTCGCCGGTCAGATGCCGGGCGTCTCCACCATCCAGGAGACCGGTCAGCCGGGTGAAGACTACGCCAAGATCTACATCCGAGGCGTAGGCTCCCTGAGCGACTCGAACGCCAGCCCGCTCATCCTGGTCGATGGTGTCGAGCGTCCGATGAACACCGTGGACCCGAACGAAATCGAAAGCCTCTCCGTCCTGAAGGACGCGGCTTCCACGGCCGTGTTCGGTGTGCGCGGCGCTAACGGCGTCATCATCATCACCACCAAGCGCGGCGACGCGGGCAAGCCGAAGATTTCCGTGAGCTCCATCACCGGTGTCCAGATGCCGATGTCCTACATCGAGCAGTGCGACAGCTACGATTTCGCCCGTTACTACAATGTGTACCAGTGGAACGACGGCAAGACCGATCCGGGCCTGTACTTCACCCGCGAGGCCATCGAGGCCTACCGCACGGGATCCGACCCGATCATGTACCCGAACACCCACTGGAACGAGCTGATGTTCCGGAAAGCCTTCCTCCAGACCAAGAACAACATCAACATCTCCGGCGGTTCGGACAAGGTCCGCTACTTCGTGTCGATGGGTTACATGTTCCAGAATGGTCTGTTGAAGCAGATCCCGGACGTCACCTACGACAACAACTACGCATACAACCGGTACAACTACCGCGCGAACCTGGACTTCAAGCTCACCGAGACCACGGACATGAAGTTCAACATCAGCGGTGTCATCGGTGACACCCGCGAGCCGCTGAACAGCAACCGTGACAACATCTGGATGCTGACGATGCTGTGGGCCCACCCGACGGCGTCCCCGGGTATCGTGAACGGCATGCCGGTGACGGTGGTGTCCTACGACGCCCTGCCGGACGGCCTGACCAAGTGGAACGGTTGGGAGTACTACTACTGGTCCGGTTACCAGAGCAAGTACAAGACCACCCTAGGCATGGACATGACCATCACCCAGCGCCTGGACTTCATCACCCACGGCCTCAGCGCCTCCATCAAGGGCAGTTATGACACCGACATGGCGCTCACCAAGAAGCGTTCCGGTTCCGGCGGTTACCACCAGACCATCGAGTACGCCTCCTGGGCCGATGGTTCCGGCATGGACATGTCCGATCCGGCCTTCGACCGCACCTATGTCCCGGTGATCAGCGGCAGCCAGCCGACCCTGAGCTACAGCGAGTCCACCGACGACGACAAGAGCTGGTACCTGGAAGCCCGCATCGACTACAAGCGCAAGTTCGCCCACAAGCACGCGGTGAGCGGCCTGCTCCTGTACAACCAGTCTCGCGACTACTATCCTTCCAAGTACAGCTGGCTCCCGTACGGTTACGTGGGCTGGGTGGCCCGCGCCACCTACGGCTACGCTGACAAATATCTCCTCGACCTCTCCGCCGGTTACAACGGCTCCGAGAACTTTGCCCCGGGCAAGACCCGTTACGGCCTGTTCCCGTCCGCTTCCCTGGGTTGGGTGGTTTCCGAGGAGAAGTTCATGAAGAAGGCCCCCTGGATCGACTTCCTCAAGCTCCGCGCTTCCGCCGGTCTCGTCGGTAACGACCAGGGCAACTCCGTCCGCTTCATGTACATGGACGGTGTCTGGAACGACGCCGGATCCTACTACTTCGGCACCGGCAAGAGCGACGGCGTCCCGCGCTACGAGCTGGGTACCCCGGGCAACAAGGGTGTGACCTGGGAAACGGCGCTCAAGGTGAACCTCGGTATGGACATGGACCTGTTCAACTACCGGTTCCATTTCGCCGGCGATGTGTTCTACGAGCACCGCACCGGTATCCTGATCTCGCCGAAGTCCCTGCCGGCCATCATCGCCACCTCCCTCCCGAACATGAACCTCGGTGAGGTGGACAATCGCGGTTATGAAATCGAAGTCGGCTGGAAGGACCATATCGGCAATTTCACCTACGATATCAACGGCAACGTCACCTTCGCCCGCAACAAGATCATCTTCGAGGATGAGGTCGAGCCCGAATTCGAGTACCAGCGCGAGACCGGCGGTTCCACCGGCCGCTACATGCTGTACCAGTTCGAGCGCCTGTACCAGAAGAGCGACTTCTTCACCGACGCGGACGGTGTCCTTCGTCTGAATCCGGACCTCCCGCAGCCTTCCAACGCGGTGTATCCGGGTGACTGTATGTACAAGGATCTGAGCGGTGACGGCATCATCGACGGACGCGACCGGATGTACGACGGTTATCCGAACCGTCCGGAATACGTGTTCGGTTCCAACTGGAAGTTCGGCTACAAGGGCTTCAACCTGAACCTGAACTGGGTGGCCGCCACAAACGTGAGCCGTGTCTGGAACGACGACTACCGCATTCCGTTCACGAACTCCGGCCACCGCGGCCTGCTGAAGATCTTCGCGGAGAACTCCTGGATCGACAATGACAATCCCTGGGCTCCCGGCCGCGAAGACGGCACCCTGCCGCGCTTCACCAAGACGAACTACCCGTGGAACTCCATGGACTCCACTCTCTGGACCGTGGACGCTTCCTACCTGCGTCTGAAGAGCGCCAGCTTCGGCTACACCTTCTCCCGCAGCCGATTCTTTGACAAGCTGGGCATCAGCTCCCTGGGCGTGATGTTCACGGGCTACAACCTCTGGACCCTGTCCAAGATGACCCTGCAGGATCCGGAAGCGAAGTCCAAGTCCTCCTCCGGCCAGTATCCGCTGGTCAAGACCTACAACCTGGCCCTCAACATCAACTTCTAAACCGAGCGTACCATGAAAAGATTTGCACAAATTCTGACAATCGCCCTCGTGGGCGCCGGTATGGTCGCTTGTGAGAGCATGAAACTGGGAGACGCCGGCCTGTCCAAGGCCCCGGAGACCTCCGGCGCCACCATCGACACCCTGTTCGCTTCCCTGAAGGACGCCGACAAGGTGCTGATGTCGGCCTACTATTATCTCCCTTACGGGCTGATCTCCGATTTCGACTCCAAGATGGGAGGCGATTTCCTGGAGTCCATCACCGACCACTATGTAAGTAACAAGCATTCGGACAGCGACGGTCCGAACAACCTCTACTATTCCGGCGGTCTTTCCGCCAACCTGACGGGTTCTTATGCCGGCGGTGAAACCTACCGCTTCGGCAGCGAGAAGGACTACACGGCGATCCGCTACGCCTGGCTGTTCCTGGAGAACGCCGACCGTATCCCGAACGCCGACCCCGCCGCCCTCGCGCAGAAGAAGGCCGAAGCCAAGGTTTGCATGGCCATTGCCTATGCCAACATGCTCCGTTACGTGGGTGGCGTCCCGATCCTGGACCACTCCGTCGATCCCGCCGAGGAAATGGTGTATCCGCGCAATACTTTCGCGGAGACTGTCGATTTCATCGTGAAGCTCTGCGATGAGGCCGCCCCGGATCTGCCGTGGGCCGTGAGCGCCTCGGAAGACGGCCGCATGACGCGCGCCGCCGCCCTGGGCCTCAAGCTCCGCATCCTGTGCTTCGCCGCCTCTCCGACCTTCAACTCCAACACCAAGTGGCACCCGCAGGCCGATGAGTACACCTGCTACGGCAACTACGATCCCGCCCGCTGGCAGGCCGCGAAGAGCGCTGCCGACGAGTTCATGCGCCAGCAGATGGCCAACGGCCACTACGCGCTGTGCGAGGCGGAGCCGGACGCCGTGACGGGCCTCATCAACCCCCGTTCCTACCGCCTGGCTTACCGCAAGGGCTACTACGAGCGCGGAAGCTCCGAGAGCATCATCTCCATCCGCAAGTCCAACAGCACCAGCTACAACGACAAGCACTACGAGGTGCAGGGCTCCTACGGCAGCGGCGCCACCCTTACCTGGGTGAACAAGTTCCCGTGGGCCGACGGCACCCCGTTCCCGGAGGACTTCCCTTGGGAAGACAAGGCTTCCTGGCCTGAGCATCCGTTCTTCAAGCCGGATCCGCTGGGCACGCTGAAAGTCAACGGCGCCACCTTCTCCGAGACCCGTGACCCGCGTCTGTATGAGAATGTCGGCGTCCCCGGCGACATCTGGCGGGACGGTTCCGTGGGCCGCGCCTACGACAACCACAAGTACCACCAGGACGGCTGCACCGGCTTCCTGATGATGAAGTTCGTCCTGCAGCAGAATTCCGACCGTTCCCAGCCGCAGCACTGGCCGATGATGCGTTTCGCGGAAGTGCTCCTGAACTGCGCCGAGGCCTATAACGAGGCCGACGGCGGTCCGTCCGACAAGGCTTATGCCTGGGTCAATGCCGTCCGCGCCCGCGTCGGCCTGCCCGGCCTGCCCGAAGGGATGACCCAGGAGGAGTTCCGCAAGGCCCTCATCCTGGAGCGCGAGCTCGAGTTCGGCTTCGAGGAGGTCCGCTGGTTCGACATGATCCGCTGGGGCCTGACCGATGCGTTCACCACCCCGCTCAAGGGTCTGACCTCCTATGGCGACAGCAACAACGCGGCTACCGTCTTCACCTTCAAAGAGAAGGAAGCGTATCCGCCGCGTAAGTGGTACACCAGCTGGGATACCAAGTGGTATCTCGCTCCCATCCCCGCGGTCGAGATCAACAAGAACTACGGGATGACTCAGAATCCGGGTTGGTAATCTAAAATGTGCCCGAATATGAAAAGATTGTTAGCATACATAACCCTTCCGCTTCTGCTCGTCTGCACGGCGGTTTCCGCGCAGGAAACCGTGTCGCCGCTGGACTCCGTCGACCTGGGGAACCTCTTCCGGATCCAGGCCAACGGGAACCCGGGCAAGTGCCAGGCTATCTTTGAAAAGAGCCCCGAAGTGGATATCGCCAACGCCCTCTATGGGCAGTTCTCCGGCCTCCTGGTGAAGAACGGCTCCAGCGTGTACGACTCCAACCAGTCCAAGCTGAAGCTGGCCCTCCGCCTCCATGGCCACAGCCCGCTCCTGCTGGTGGACGGCATTCCCCGTTCGCTGGATGACCTCGAAGGGGTCGAGATCGACAAGGTCGAGGTCCTCAAGGACGCGGCCGCTTCCGCCCTGTACGGCGTGAAGGGCGGCGACGGAGTCATCTCCATCACCACCAAGCGCGGCAAGGATTCGCCGCTGAAGGTCACCGCCAAGTACCAGTACGGCTTCCAGACGATGTTCCGCGCCCCCGAGTTCGCGGACGCGTACACCTACGGTTTCCTCGTGAACGAGGCCCGTTCCCTGGACGGCCTGCCGGCCAAGTACAGCGAGGCGGAACTCTTCGCCCTGTACAGCGGCCAGTACCCGTACGCCTATCCGAACGTGAACTGGTGGAACGAAGTCTACCGTGACCACGGTGACAACCACCAGGCCGAATTCACCTTCATGGGCGGCAACCGCAACTTCCGCTATTTCGCCGCGGTCGAATACCTGAAGGAGGACTTCCTCTACAAGAAGGCCACCTCCGACGACCGCTACAACGCGAACCACTATGACAACCGCCTGGGCATCCGCGCGAACGTGGACGTGAACATCACCCAGTCCACGCTGATGAAGATCAACGTGAAGGCCCGCCTCGCGGAATTCAACAAGGGCAACTATTCCGGTCGCATCGAGAAGACCCTGTACACCCTGCCTTCCGCCGCGTTCCCGGTGAAGCAGGCCGACGGCGCCTACGGCGGAACGTCCCTGTACGGCGCGGTGAACCCGGTCGCCCAGATGCAGGAGCTCGGCCAGAAGCAGTATTCCCAGACCAAGGTGCTGGCCGACATGCTGCTCCGCCAGGATCTCGGGATGTTCGTCCCGGGCCTCTCCGCCGACGTGGACGTCGCGTTCGACTACATCGGCCGCCTGTCCGAGGACGCCTCCAAGGAGTTCCAGTATTCGGAACTGGTGAGCACGGTGGCCGCGGACGGAGACAAGAGCTACATCCTCTCCGAGCAGAAGTACTACGGCACGAACTCCAAGATCGTGGAGTACAGCCACTGGTTCTCCAGCCTGCAGATGAAGATGGAATTCCAGTCCCGGCTGAACTGGGAGCGCGACTTCGACGCCCACCATGTGGACGCCCATGCCGCGTACCGCCAGCGTTCCTGGATCCTCAGCGGACAGAACAACTCCTCCAAGACGCAGGAGCTCCTGGGCACCGTGAGCTATAACTGGAAGAAGCGTTATTTCGCCGACCTGGTCGTGAACTATTCCGGTTCCGCCTACATGCCCAAGGGCAAGCGATTCCACTGGTATCCGGCCATCAGCCTCGCCGCCATCGTCCTTGACGGGAACCCGTACCTGAAGGTGTACGGTTCCGCGGGCCTCAGCGGTTCCGACGCCGACTTGGAGCACGAGCTCTGGCGCCAGAACTACGTGAGCGGCAACAGCTGGTACTTCGGTATCAACGGCGGCACGGGCTACAGCGGCCGCACGGAAGGCGACATGGCTGCCGTCACGCTCGCTCCGGAACTCTCCCGCAAAGCCACCCTCGGCTTGGATTTCGGCCTCTTTGACAAGCGGCTCATGATCAACGCGGAAGGCTTCATGGAGGACCGCCGCAACATCCTCATCTCCCCGTCCAACATCTCGGAGGTGATCGGTGTCGGCGTGAACGAGCAGAGCATCGGCGAACAGACCTACAAGGGCGTCGACCTCTCCGTCTCCTGGAACAACCGCCACGGTGACTTCGACTACGGCCTGTACGCCAACGGCGGCTGGCTGTTCACGAAGGTCATCGATGACGGCCAGGCCTATCAGATGTACGATTATCTGTACCGCAAGGGCAATCCCGTGGGACAGCGCTACGGCCTCGAGGTCATCGGCATCTTCCAGAGCCAGCTGGAGATCAACAACAGCCCGCAGCAGACCTTCGGCGCCGTCCGGCCCGGTGACCTCAAGTACCGCGACCAGAACGGCGACGGCGTCATCGACAAGCAGGACCGCGTGAAGATGTTCGGCAGCTCGACGCCGCTCCTCCAGTTCGGTTTCGGCCTGCACGCCGGCTACAAGAACTTCAAGATGTACGCGGACTTCCAGGGTGTGACGGGCGTCACCATCGACCTCCTGGATTCCCCGCTGTACCAGCCGCTCGTGTCCAACGGGACCATCTCCCAGACCTTCCTGAACCGGGAAGTCACCTGGGCCCCGGGCCGCGAGGCTTACGCCACGATGCCGCGCCTGACCACGCAGGAGAACCCGAACAACTACCAGGCGAACTCGCTGTGGTACCGCGACGGCTCCTTCATCAAGCTGCGCAACGTGGGCATTTCCTATACCATTCCGAAGGAGGCGCTGAAAGTCTGCGACGCCACGGTCTCCCTGACCGGGACGAACCTGTTCAGCCTGGACAACATCCATTTCGCCGATCCCGAGCTGCTGGGCGCCTACTATCCTTCCACCCGGGTCTTCTGGGCCGGTATCAAGTTCAACTTCTAAACCGGGAAACGATATGAAAAAGATATTCAGCATTCTTTGTGTGGCCGTCCTCGCGGCCGGATGCAATTTCCTGGACTTCGACGAATCCTCCAGCGACTACAGCCGGGAGGACATGTACCTGACGTACAGCAATATCCAGAAGATGCTCACCAACATCTACGGATACATGCCGAACAAGGACATCGCCGACGTGAGCAGCGCCCTCCGCGATTGCGGCAGCGACGATGCCGAGTACGGCGACCCGGACGCCAGCGTGCAGCGCTTCACCAATGGTAACTGGAGCGCCCTGAACACGGTCGATGACAAGTGGAGCACGATGTACAGCGGAATCCGCAGCGCCAACGAGTTCCTCGAGTCGATCGAGACCGTGGACCTGTCGATGTACAAGTATGACAACAAGTACCAGCGCTGGCTGGAGCACCTGGCCTACTATCCGTACCAGGCCAGGGTTCTCCGCGCCTACTTCCTCTTCGAGCTGGCCCGCCGCTACGGCGACATTCCGATGCCGCTGACGATGCTGACCGCCGAGGAGGCCAACGAGATCGAGAAGACTTCCTTCGACGAGGTCATCAACTTCATCGTAAGCGAGTGCACCGAGTCCGCCGCCCATCTGCCCGACACCTATGTGGGCCTGCTGGACGACGAGATCGGCCGCGTCACCCGGGGCTTCGCCCTGGCCGTGAAGACCAAGGCGCTCCTGTATGCCGCCAGCCCCCTCCACAACCCTTCGGGCGACAAGTCCAAGTGGCAGAAGGCGGCCGCCGCGGCCAAGGAGATCATGGACCTGGGCATCTACACGCTCGATCCCGCCGAGAAGGCCAACAACTATATGTCGAAGGAAGTGATCTTCGCCATCCTCCGTTCCGAGAGCCAGAGCTTCGAGAAGTACAACTTCCCGGTGCGGTTCACCGAGGGCCAGCGGACGTCCATCTCCGGAAACTATCCCACCCAGAACCTGGTGGACGCTTTCCAGACGCTGGGCGGCTACGACATCACCCTCACGTCCAGCGGTTGGCAGACTTCCGACCCGGCCTTTGACATCACCAAGCCGTACGAGGGCCGCGACCCGCGCTTCGCGCGTGCGATCCTCGCCAACGGGATGTCGTTCAAGGGTTCCACGATCGAGACCTTCGTGGGCGGCAAGGACTACTCCGCCACCCGCAACGACCTCGGTTCCCCGACCGGTTACTATCTCCGCCGCTACATCCAGGAAAGCACCAGCTTCACCCCGGAGAACACGGTGACGAACAAGCACCAGTGGATTGTCTACCGCTACGCGGAGGCCCTCCTCACCTATGCCGAGGCCCTGAACGAGTACCTGGGCAACCCGACGGGAACCGACGGAACCTTCACCGTCAGCGCCCTCGCCGCCCTGAACCAGGTCCGGGCCAATGCCGGGATGCCGGCCGTGAACGCCTCTTCCCAGAGTGACTTCCGCGAGGCCGTGCGCCGTGAGTGGCGCGTGGAGTTCGCGTTCGAAGACCACCGCTTCTGGGACGTGCGCCGCTGGGACATCGGCCAGTCGACGCAGGGGCAGATCGACGGTGTGGAGATCACCCGCAGCGGCGGGACCTACAACTACAAGCGCATGACGGTCGAGACCCGCACCTGGTCCGCCCGCCAGAACCTGTACCCGATCCCGCAGAGCGAACTCTTCTGCAATCCTAACCTCAACCCTCAGAACACCGGCTGGTAGCAGTCGCTAACCTTGGATAAAATATACGACATATGAAAACGATAACCAGAATCATTGCAAGCCTGTCCATCCTCCTGACCGCGGCCGCGTGCCAGCAGTTCGAGATCGACACGCAGATGACGCCCGAGCAGGAGTACGCGAACCTGCGGCTGGTCTGCGACGCCGTGGACAGCTATTCGTTCGCAGCCACGAACGCGGACAACGTCACCTTCAACGTGAGCGCCAACACGCCGTGGACCATCACGCGTTCCAGCGGTGCCGACTGGTGCACCGTCACGCCTTCCTCCAGCTCCGCTTCCAGCCTGATCTCCGACGTGGTCGTGAGCGTGGCTGACAACGACAGCGGCGCGGACCGTTCCGCCACCCTCACCGTGAAGGGCGAACGCATCAATAAGTATTACACCATCACCATCAACCAGAGCCGCAAGGGCCGGTTGTTCGTGACTCCCGTCTCCAAGGACTACGCGGCGACGGGCGGTCCGCTCTCCTTCACCATCAGCACGAACGTCCCGTGGGAAATCCGCACCGACGTCTCCTGGCTCTCCTTCGACCGCAACAGCGGCCAGCCCGATCCGGACGGCAGGATTATCACCATCGTCGCCACGGCAGAACCCAGTGACGTGCTCGAGCGCGTCGCCACGGTGACCGTCACCGCCGGCGACGACGAGGAGTCCTTCGACGTCACGCAGAAGGGCAGCTTCGACCTGACCGAGATCACCTCCGCGTTCCCGGGCGCCGGCGGCACGCAGCAGCTCAAGCTCCGCACCGACCTCGCCTGGACGGTGAGTGCCGACAAGGACTGGATCTCCTTCGACAAGGAGTCCGGCGAGGGCAGCAGCAGCGTCACCGTGGTCAACGTCACGGCCGCTCCGAACGACGACATCACCCGTAAGGCCACGATCACCGTGACCGCGGGCGGCCAGTCCCGCGAGTTCGAGGTCGTCCAGTCGGGCGCATCCTTCGAGATCATCGCCCCGGCCGATCCTACCATCGACCGGATGGGCGGCGAGCTCCTCATCGAGGTCAATGCCTCCAAGGCCTGGGAGCCCCAGACCGACGTCCCCGGCTTCACCGTCGAGAAGGTCGATGACACCCACTTCAAGGTCGTCGCCGGCTTCAACAGCTCCTTCGCCCCGCGCAAGGGCCAGGTGAGCATCGTCGGCGGTACCGCCACCGACAGCATCGAGATCACCCAGGACGTGAACTTCTCCTTCGAAGGCCACTATGAGATCCTGGCCGACGGTTCCGTGAAGGTGTATGTGGACCAGAAGACCCGCGTCACCCTCATCGACCCGGCCCGCTACGTCTCCTTCAAGCTGACGATGGGCGAGGTGAGCTTCGACGACAAGGCCGAGTTCGTGCTCAACACGCACGACGCCGGCGGCGGTGAGATGCAGTGCCAGATCCGTCTGGGCGCCGGCAAGAACCGCCTCCGCACCAACGGCGGCGCCACCGAGTACAACACCAAGACCATCGGCATCACCGTGGACGAGCTCAATGCGATGAAGGAGTATCGGATGGACTTCCGTCCGAACGCCGAGGACGCCACCAAGATCGACCTTGAATTCTTCTACAACGGCGCCAGCAAGGCGCTGATGACCAGCAAGTCTCCGTACGCGGGCGACGAGTCGGCCGCCGGCCACTACTTCTTCGGCTGCGAGGACGCCTCTTCCGGCTCCGCGACCTGGTATGTGGTCAAGACTTGCGACGTAACGTTCATCGAAGGTTAAAACCTGACTTGCCATGAAAAAGATATTCATCCTCTTCTGCTGCGCCGCAGCCCTCGTCACGGGGCTGACCGGCTGCCAGCAGGAGATCCAGCAGCCCGAGAAGATCGTGGACCTGCGCTACCGCGCGCAGGACTCCTACGACCTGCCGGCGGCCGGGGCCAAGGCGTTCACCATCCTGGTGGCGTCCACCGACCCCTGGACCGTCACGAGTGAGCATCCGGACTGGTGCATCATCAGCGAGGAGGAGGGTGACGGCTCCGACGCGACGCTTGTGCACGAGGGTAAGGCGGAAGCCACGACCATCCGCGTGCAGTACTACGACAATACCTACCTGGATGACCGGGAGGACAAGATCACCATCCGGAGCGACTACTGGGTGGGCAAGGTGATCACCGTCCGCCAGAAGGGCAGCGCCTTCCTGACCGTCTCCGAGGAAGACCTCGAGCAGGACGTCACCAAGGCCGGCGGCGACCACTTCATCCACATCCAGTCCAACCAGAACTGGAGCGCCAAGGTCACCGACGGTGACTGGGTGACTGTCACCGAAGGCGCCACCGGCAATGGCACGGGCGTCGTCACGGTGAACGCCTCCGAGAACTCCTCCGAGCTCCGCTACGCCGAAGTGACCGTTTACGACCGCAACGACGTGGCGTGCGCCCAGATCAAGTTCACGCAGGACGGTGTCCAGCTGGTGCCGCTCGCGGATGAGATCCGTGTCGGTTACGACCAGCTTTCCGCGGAACTGGAGGTCCTGTCCAACGCTCAGTGGACGGTCACGAAGGAATCCGCGTCCGACGACTGGTTCGAGATTCTCACCCCGACCGGCGAAGGCGACGGCAAGATCCAGCTCTCCTTCACCCAGAACGACACGGAAGGCCTCCGCAGCGCCGTGATCATCCTCAAGAACGTGGTCGCCAATCCGGACGACTTCGCCGCGGTCAAGGAAATCAAGGTGAAGCAGGCGTACAAGATCACCCCGATCCGCTACATGTTCAACGCGGACGAGCTCGGTTCCTGGTCTTCCGACTGGACCAACGCGCCGTCCTACAGCAAGGATCTCGGCGGTACCCTGTTCACCGCCAAGGCCCGTCTGCACAACGGCAGCAAGCCGTTCGGTACCTACACCTTCCACTGGAGCAACATCACGCAGAATCCGGCTTCCGAGTCGACCGTCCGCGTGCGCCACTGGTTCTGCTTCGACGAGGGCGCCGAGCTGAAGGCCGACATCCGTCCGGGCGACGGCAAGATCAGCTATGATGTCAATGCGGCCGGCGACGGCAACAAGCCCAGCCTCGAAGCCTACACCGCCGTCGACTTCACCCAGCCCGTGGAAATCACTTACAAGTTCGATCCCAGCGGTGCCGGCTTCTGCCACGTCACCTACCTGGTGAACGGCGTCGTGTCGAACAGCTTCGACACCTCCGAGACGCTGCTCCGCACCATCACCTGGGGCACGACCTTCAACGTGTACATCGGCGTGGACAACGAGAACTCCGGTTCCGCCGTCCTCGAGTGGTACGAATATACCGCACCGATGAACTGGGAAGATTAAACAAAGGACCATTAAATGAATGAGATCATGAAAAAGATTTACGGCATAGCGATCCTTTGCGCAGTCCTTCTTCCGCTCGTTTCCTGCGGCGGCGATCCGGTGGAACCGGAGCCGACCCCCGTGGGTCCCGAGCCCGAAACCCGTACGCTCACCTTCGTCCTTCCCGAGTTCACCATCGGGGAGGGCGAGGAAGCGCCCGACATCCTGAAGACCGCCTGGAAGGCCGGCGACCAGATCGTCGTCCACGGCGAGTACGCCAAGAACCAGGTGACCGTCACCCTCGCCGCCGGCGACATCTCCGGCGACGGCAAGACGGCCACGGTCACGGTGGAAAACCTCTATCCCTACAAGCGGGAAGACTGCACCAGCACCCTGTACGCCTCCTATCCGGCGGAATTGGTGAACAACCTCAAGCACTGCTTCTTCTACAGCCAGTTCTCATCGACCAACGCCCAGATCATGGCAGCGTGCAACAACGGGGACACCTTCCAGTTCCAGAACATCTGCGGCATCCTGGCGATGACCGCGGAGGGCGGACTGGGCGGCTACACCCTCTCCACGCCCAAGAAGGATGCGCTGGGATACGAGTTCCTGCAGGTGAAGATCACCGACAACGAGCAGAACTACAAGCAGTATGTGGGCAACCCCGTCATCCAGATGGACGGCACCGTCAACGGTGACGAAATCCTGATCTTCCTGCCGGAAGGCACCTCCTTCCCGGCCGGCTTCGTCATGAAGTTCAAGGAGGGTGACGATTACACCAAGATTTACAAGTACAACCACCCCGTGGAGATCGCCCGCGGTTCCATCGTGAACATCGGAGACATCACCGCGGAGATCCAGCACTACGACAACCCGTTCTCCAGCGACGTCAAGGACCTGGACGCTTCCGGCAACGCGAACTGCTACGTCATCACCGAACCCGGCAGCTACAAGTTCAAGGCGGTGTTCGGCAACGAGTCGAAGAGCTTCATCCCGGATGTCGAATCCGCTGAGATCCTCTGGGAGACCTGGAACGACGCGTCTGAGGTCACGCCGAACAGCGTGCTCGCCGCCGCGTCCTTCGCCGAGGACTTCATCATCCTGCGCACTCCCGACACCTTGAAGCCGGGCAACGCGATGGTCGTCGCCAAGGACGCCGCCGGCAAGATCCTTTGGAGCTGGCACATCTGGGTCCCCGCGACCAAGATCGTGACCGCGAACTTCAGCGGCGTGATGATCAAGGACATGATGGACCGCAACCTCGGCGCCCTGGTGGCCACCACCGCGACGGACGAACCCATCGACCCGACCTCCTTCGGTATGATGTACCAGTGGGGCCGCAAGGATCCGTTCACCGCGGCCGGCGCCCTCGGCAGCAGCAGTCCGGCGACCTACGCCGGCGTTCCCGAGGAAGTGGCCCCCGGCCAGATCACCCTCGAGGAGTCCATCGCGAACCCGCGCCTGCTCGGCCATATCAACAATGGCGACTGGTGCCTGATCTCGAACGATGAGTACTGGGCCGATGCGGAGAAGACCATCTACGACCCGTGCCCTCCGGGCTACCGTGTGTCGCAGAAGAACACCGCCGCCCCGTTCTGGAGCGCCGACCTCTCCGCCCAGGCAGGCTGGAGCATCAACACGGCCGCCGGCTGGCTCAAGATCGGCACGCCGGATCCCGCCATTTTCCCGATCGCCGGTTACCGCGACGACTATGAGGTGGGCGGTCTCGCCAAGGTGGGCGTCCGTACCTTGTACTGGACTTCCCAGGCCTCCAGCGAAGCCAAGGGTCCCGGCGCAGACCTCCGTTCCGACAAGGGAACCTATGTGTTCGGCTCCGCCCCGAAGGCCCGTCTCGGCTCCGTCCGTTGTGTTGTGGAATAACTTGAAACTAATAACAAATACAAAACCATATGAAAAAGATTATCACTCTCGTAGCGCTGGCGCTCCTGGCTGTGGGCTGCGCCAAGGAATATGACGACTCCGGCCTGAGAGAACTGATTAACGGACTGGACGCCCGGGTCAGCGAGCTGGAGACCAATGTCTCTGCCCTGCAGTCCGCCGTCGGTGACGGCAAGTTCGTCCGCAAGGTGGAAGAATACAAGGACCCGGATACGGGCCGCACTACCGGTATCACCGTGACCTATACCGACGGTAACATCGTGCACTTCAACATCGTCCCGACGGATCCCACCGCCGGCCCCGTGTTCTCCGTGATCCGCAACGGCGCGGGCGAGCTTGTCTGGGCCGTGGACGGCGTGACCGTCAAGATGAACGGCGAAGACGTTCCCGTGTATCAGACCCCGACCTTCTCCATCGATGAGGAAGGCAACCTGATCGTGGAGGTCGATGGCCAGAAGACGAACCTCGGACCGGTCAAGAGCGAAGGCGCCACCCTCCAGGACGGCATCTTCACGAACCTCGCCGTCACCGACAGCGCGGTCGTCCTCACCCTCTCCGACGGTTCCACGGTGAACATCCCGTTCGCCGAGGCCTTCGTCCTGAACATCGAGACCACCGAGTACACCTTCGGCGCGCTCGACCCCATCGAGATTCCCTACACCGTGTCCGCGAAGACCGAGGGCACCGTCGTGGGCGTCGCAGGCTACAGCCCCAAGGAGTTCTCCGTAGAGGTGACGGCCGACAAGATCGTCGTGACGCCGCTCAGCGATAAGGCAGCCGCCGTCATGATGGCCTATGCCGATTCCAAGGTCGGCCTGGTCTCCGTGGTGAGCCTCACCTTCGAGGCCGAAGGCTTCGAGATCACCGACACTCCGTACAGCGCCGAGTACGACTACCTCGCCGAAGGCGAAGACGCCGTCGTGGTCGCCAACGCCGTTTCCAACATCGCCTTCGAGGTGAAGCCCGTCGAGGATTGGATCCATGTCGCCAGCGTGAAGAGCCAGTCCTATACCATCACCCTCAAGCTCGACGACAACCTGACCGGTGACGTCCGCGAGGGAACCGTGAATATCGTGAAGGCCGGCACTGAAGAAGTGATCCAGACCATCCGCATCATCCAGCTCGCCGCCGTCGTCGAGACGGGTCCGAAGAACCTGAGCAAGAAGGGCGCGGCCAACAGCTACATCGTGACCGAGGCCGGTGAATACAAGTTCTGGGCGGTCAAGGGCAACAGCGGCCAGGAGATCGATCCCGCCGCCGTGGAGGTCCTCTGGGAGACCTGGAACAACTCCGAGGAAGTCACCGCGAACAGCGTGATCGCTTCCGTGAAGATCGAAGGCAGCTATGTGGTGTTCTCCACCCCGGAGACCCTCAAGCCCGGCAATGCCGTGATCGCCGCCAAGGACGCCGCCGGCACCATCCTCTGGAGCTGGCACATTTGGGTGCCTGCGACCGAAGTCGCCGACCTTGAGAACGGTGTCTTCTCCTCGCCGATGATGGACCGCAACCTGGGCGCCCTCGTGGCCGCCGCCACCGGTGCCGAGGCTCCCGTCGAGTCCTTCGGCCTGAACTACCAGTGGGGCCGCAAGGACCCGTTCCCGGGACCTAAGGCCGCCAACAGCTCCTCCAACGCCACCGTGGCCGGTGTCGCCCTTTCTTCCACGGACGGTGCCGGCGAGGCCGACGAGTCCAAGATCTCCCTGGAGCAGTCCATCCAGAATCCGACGCTCCTGGGCCATTCCAAGAACGGCGACTGGATCCTTCCGGCCGACAACACCCTCTGGCAGGACGCCTCCAAGACCATGTACGACCCGTGCCCTCCGGGATACCGGGTACCTACCCTCGCAGGCAATGAGAACTTCTTCAGCGGTGACGCTTCCGCCGCCGCCGGCTGGGAAGAGAACAAGGCCCAGTACTATTTCGCCATGGGCAATCCGCAGGCGGTGTTCCCGTTCGCCGGTTACCGTGACGACTATAGCCCGGCCGGCATGACGCATGCCTATGACCGTGCGGTTTACTGGTCCTCCTCCGCCTCCTCCGACGCGAAGGCCGCTTACCTGAACGTCCGCGCCGGTTCCGCGCACGCGCTGGCCGATGCCGGCAAGTCCCGCGCCGGTTCCGTCCGCTGCGTGGTCGCCGACGAGACCCCGATTCTTCCTCCGAACGAGGATACGCCCGGTGGTGGCGGTTCCGAAGGTGGCGCCGTCGACCTGAGCAAGGACGCTACCGCGAACTGTTATGTGGTTAACGCCGCCGGTGATTACAAGTTCAAAGCCGTGAAGGGTAACGGCTCCGAAGCCGTTGCCGCCGCCGCGGCCGAGATTCTGTGGGAAACCTTCAATAACGGTGACGACGTGGCCGCCAACAGCGTGATCGCCGAAGTCGGTGTTGCCGACGGTTACATCACGTTCTCCACGCCGGAGACCCTGCAGCCCGGCAATGCCCTCATTGCCGCCAAGGATGCCAGTGGCAAGATCCTCTGGAGCTGGCATATCTGGATTCCGGAGACTCCGTTCACCGCAGACACCTTCGGTATTTCCTCCAAGAAGATCATGAGCCGCAACTTGGGCGCCCTGGTTGATGCCGTGATTCCCGCCGAGGGCACCGTGGACGTGCGTTCTGCCGGCCTGTACTATCAGTGGGGCCGTAAGGATCCGTTTGTGGGCTACAAGTGGGGCAAGAACAGCATCGAGGTGAAGGTTTCCGGCGCCAGCGGCCGCAATATGGAAAAGGCATCCGCTGCCATTACGCTGGAAGAATCCATTGCCGCTCCCACTACCATCGTGGCCTTCAAGGGCGACTGGCTCGCCACGGTCGACAATACCCTCTGGGGACTAGATGCCGGAAAGACCATCTACGACCCGTGCCCGGCCGGCTATCGCGTCCCCGCTTACAATACGGAGGATCCTATGTGGCAGAAAGTCGCCGAAATCGAGGGCTTTGAAGCCAATGCGGATGCTCACGCTTGGAAGTTGGGCACCGCCGTGTTCAATATGGCCGGTTTCTACGATTATGACGGCGGTATGTCCCACCCGTACGACCGTACCTTCTACTGGAGCAACAAGAACAATGCGAACGAGGCCTACGGCGAGACCCAGTATGTCTATTACGAGGACGGCTGGAAGTCCGAGCCCGGCTGGGGCAAGCGCAAGGCCTGCGCCCTCCCTGTCCGTTGCATTGTCGAGTAATCGTCCGATATCATGAAAATGACATCTCACATATTGATCCTTTCACTCCTGGGCCTTTTCCTGGCCCAGGGGTGCACGGACGACCGTATGGGGATGGCCGTTCCGAATCCCAACACCAAGCCGACGTCCGGAGAGATTCCTACCGGGGATCCCTTCAATCCGGACGCGCCGCCTCCCGGGCCCATCGATCCCACCGATCCTACGGACGAGTGGGTGAACAACCCGGCGCGGCTCGCCCGTATCGGCCTGACGCCCATCATCGAGATCTATTATACGGAGTACACCCGTACGGATCTGTTCCCGTCCCTGGAGGAAGTGCGCAACTTCACCCACATCAACATCGGCCACGTCCGGTTTGTGGACAAGGACAACGGTGAGGGCATCGAAATCGACGCCAAGACCATTCCGCTGGTGGAGAAGTTCGTCGCCTACAAGGCGCAGTATCCGGAGCTGAAGGTGAAGCTGCAGATGGGTGGCTGGGGCAAGAACGCCGACGGCTGGTCGCAGATGGCCCGCGATCCGCAGAAGCGCAAGGCTTTCGTGGACGAGTGCGTGAACATCTGCAACACGTACGGCATCGACGGCTTCGACATCGACTGGGAGTATCCCACCTACGCGGCCAAGGATGGCGATCACGTGAACGGCGCCAGCCCCGCGGACTGGGAGAACTTCGTGACGCTCTTCAAGGAGCTGCGTGAGGCGATGCCGGACAAGATTCTCTCCTATGCGGCCTCCGACAGCGGCAAGTACACCGACAACTACGGCGTGCTTCCGTACATCGATTACATCAACGTGATGACCTACGACGAGGGAAACCCGCCGTACCACAACGCGCCGCTGTACCGGAGTTCCATCGCGGGCTCCCGCTGCTGCGCCGAGGCCATCGACGACATCTTCCACGGGCAGCAGAAGATCCCGTACCAGATGATGAACTTCGGCCTGGCCTTCTACGGCCACGGCGACGGCTACAAGCTCAAGACGGGCAACCGTTATCCGTCTTCGGTCGATTACAGCAAGCTGGACGACATCTTCTTCAAGAACACCTGCGACGGCTACGACGTCACGGGCGTGAACTACCGTATCTGGGACGACGTGGCCAAGGTCCCGTACCTGGCCGACGCCCTGGGCAAGATGTACGCGAGCTACGAGGACATCGAGTCCATTAACGCAAAGGTCGAGTATCTCAAGTCCCGCAACATGCTCGGCGCGATGATCTGGGAGTATCGTCACGACAATGACGAGGGTACGCTCAGGCACGCGGTGAAGCATGCCATGGACGGCAATCCCGACAAACCCGGCAAGTACGAGCGTCCGGAGGAGTGGACCCCGGCGAAGGAACCGCCCGTCATGGGCAAGGTCGAATTCACCAAGAAACTCCAAAGCAGCGACGGCAAGTGGGTCCCGGAACTCTCCGGCCTGTGCCTGAGCAAGGACGGCGACTTCCTGTGGGGCGTGAACGACAACGGCGGCCTGTATCGGATCAACTTCGACGGCACCTTCAGCCTCCACTGGGACAAGAGCGCCGAGATGGAGGGTCTGGCCATGGATCCCGCCACGGGAACGATGTACATCGGCCTGGAGGATTCCTCCAACTCCGGTTACATAGTCCCGGCTCCGGGGTACAACTCCAAGACCAACTTCGGTTGGGTGGTGGACGGCGCCTCCAGCATGGGCAACTCCGGCGTGGAGGGTATCGCCTGGTACAAGGGCGAACTGCTGCTGGGCACCCAGACGGGCGCCACGCTGTTCCGCTACACGCTGGA
>JAFYTP010000004.1 GCA_017558775.1 Bacteroidales bacterium
CGGCTGGCGCCGGCCCGACCAGCGGAAGTTCCTGCGCACGCAGGTCAACTCGATGGACACAATGCTCCTCGGCGGCCTCTGGCACGGTGCCAGCTGGAATTTCATGATCTGGGGCGGCTTGAACGGCATCGGCATGGTCATTTACAAGTTCTGGGCACAGTGGACCATCCCCGTCAAGACGGCCATCATCTGGACCCTCTTCCTCCTCTGCTTCGCCTTCTCCCAGCTCACTCCCGCCCCCGTCTGGAACCTCTTCGCCGTCTGGTCCGCCTTCCTGGCCGTCGGTATGCTCGTGCGCCTGGTGCACTATCTCCGTATGCGTCATTCCAAGGCTGACGCCACCTGTCATTCCGGGCTTGACATTTCCCGTCATTCCGGGCTTGACCCGGAATCTAAAACCGCGAAATGGATCTCCCACGCCTGGTCCGTCTTCCAGACCTTCGTCTTCATCACCTTCACCCGCCTGTTCTTCCGCAGCGGGTCCAACCTAGACCCCGCGGAGGCGAACGAACAGGCATGGTTGACGGCGAAAAACATGGTGAACCAGATTGGTTCAGCGTGGAATTTCTCCATCCTGCCGCGCGTCGCCTGGCAGCATCGGGCGGTGCTGCTGGTGTTCGTGTTCGGCATGGTCGTGCATTGGCTCCCGGACCGCTGGAAACGCTGGTATCGCATCGCTTTCGCGAAGCTTCCGCTGCCCGTGATGGCCGTCGTCGTGTTCCTGGTCGTCTTCGTCGTCTACCAGTTCATCACGGCCGACCTCCAGAGTTTTATCTATTTCCAGTTCTGATTTTTTACACCAGTCCCCAGTCCTTCGCCTTGGAGACAAGGGCGGCGGAGGTCGGGGCGTCAAACTTCACCAGGAGTTTTTTCCGGTACCATTTGATGGTCTCGGGGCTCAGGAAAAGAGTCTCGGCAATCTGCGGATTGGTCTTTCCGCCTGCGAGCAGGGTCAGGACCTGCCGCTCGCGTTCCTTGAGTTCGACAGTCTGGTCCGTGGGAACGGCGCGGAGTTCTTCGAGCGTTTCGTCCATGACCTCGGCCGCTTCGGTCTGCTCCTTGCGGATGCGCCGGAGCCGCCACAAAATGATGAACAGGACAATCAGCAGGATGACCAGGGCGGCCAGGACGACGATCCACCACACCAGGGCTTTTTTCTGTGCCTGGAGCACTTTGCTCATGAAATCGAGGTTTTCCATCCGGAAGCGGAACTCTTGGTCGTCGTGCAGGGAATAGTAGCGGTCCGCCTCTTCCAGGCAGCGCAGGGCCTTCCAGGTTTTGCCCGTATCCAAGTACAGGCCGCCCAGGCCTTTGAGCGCATTGGCGACCAGCAGGGAATCGCCCGCCGTCCGGGCATAGTCCAGGGATTTCTCGTAGGCGGGGAGGGCCAGCTTGTAGTCTTTCTCGTCCACCCAGGTTTCGCCGATGTTATAATACAGGACGGAATTGCTCTCGTTCCAGCCGTATTTGTCGAAAATCGCGCCCGCTTTCCGGTAATAGTCCATCGCCGTGGGGATGTCGCCCATCACGTTGTACAGATTGCCGATGGCCCCGTACAGCGCAGACCGGCTGTCGTCGATGTCTTTCTCCGAATACCCGTCCGAACTGGTGGGGGAGGCGGCTCCCGCGGCCATCTTTTCCACGCAATCGAGGGATTCCCGGAAATAGACCAGCGCGCTGTCATACAGCTCCTGCGCATAGAAGTGCTGGCCGATATGCCGGGCGGCATCGCCGGTGGCGTTCGTCCATCCCTGCTTGCGGCTGATGGCCATCGCCTTCCGGGCATAGAACATACTCTTCTCCCCGTTGATGGGCTCGTACCCGAGCATCAGGTCGCGGTACGCGCGGTTGAGGGCGGCCAATTCGTCCGGGAACGCCGCGTCGATGGCATCGGGCGTCCAGGGGGCGACGACGCGCTCCAGGGAGTCGAGGTTATGGCCGCGGTGGTCGATATAGGCCGATGCGGAAACGGATGTAAGTATCAGCAGGACAAGGGGTAGAATCAGGCGTCTCATAACACAAATATAGACAAAATAACGTTCATTTCCAGCTATTTCCCCCCTTTGGGGTGGTGTTTTTCTCCGTTGTAACCCCCAAATTTGTGTTGCAAACTGAAACGAAAAAACCAAAAAACAATGAAGAAGTACATCCTTACCATGGCGGTCCTCGCGCTCGTATGCGGGACCGCGTCCGCCCAGGGCGTCCTGGGCCGTCTGGGCGAACGGGCCAAGCAGGCCGTGGAAAACAACATCGGCAACAAGATCGAGCAGGGCATCAACAACGCCCTCGACGGCAAGAAGAAAGATAAGGACAGCAAGAAGGCCAAGAACAGCGAAGCAGACGACCAGGAGTTCGAAGAGAGCGCAGCGACGGAGGGAGCCATCGACTTCGCCGAAATCAAGGCCAAGAGCGATTTCGTCCGCGGCGGCACGGTGTTCTTCAGCGACGACCTGTCCGGCGAGCGGATGGGCGAGTTCCCTTCCAAGTGGGACCTGCTCAACGGAAGTGAATGCGAGGTGGTGAATATCAAGGGGAAGAATGCAATCCGGATCGAGGGAACCCAGATCAGGCCTTTGATGGAAGAGTTGAAATACCTGCCCGAGGAGTTCACCATCGAGCTTGACGTGCTTTCTCAGCCGGCTCAAGAAGGCTCCGGATGGGATGCAACCCTGGATTATTTCTTCTTCGGTGAGAATTATGCCGGCACGGGAGAAGACCGGGTCTTTGACTATACAACGAGTGTCGAGACCTCCCGTTCTGGTTGGCAGACGGGAAACTATGATGCCATCGCTTGGGGCTGGGGTTCGTGGAATCCCAGCGGCAATAAGATTGAAGGAGAATCCAGCAGGGAGGCCATCCGCAAAGTGTTCAAGAAGAATGACTGGAACCACATCGCATTCTCTTTCAACAAGCGGGCGTTCAAAGTTTATCTCAATTATTCCCGTATTGTGAACATTCCCAACCAGAAGCAGCCGCGTGCTTGGAGTCTGGAGGGAAGTTCAGACAGTGATAAGGGCGTCTATATCACCAATATCGTGATGGCCAAGGGTGCTGTCGAACTCTATGAGCGTAATGCCACCGACTACTCTTCTGCCGTCGAAAAGGCCATTGCTGAAACCGGTAAGTTCGTGACTAACAACATTTTGTTCGAGACCGGCAAGGCCACTTTGAAGCCCGAGTCGATGTCCGAGATCCAGAAGGTCGCCGAGTACATGAAGAAGAACCCGTCCGCCCGCTTCGAGGTGCAGGGCCACACGGACAACCAGGGTTCCGACAAGGTCAATGACCCCCTGAGCCAGCAGCGTGCCGAGGCCGTCGTCAAAGCCCTCGAGGAGCAGGGTGTCGACCCGTTCAACCTCCGTCCGGTGGGCAAGGGCTCCCACGAGCCGGTCGCCGACAACAAGACCGAGGAAGGTCGCGCGAAGAACCGTCGCGTGGAATTCATCAAGAAGTAAGATTCCGGGTCAAGCCCGGAATGACTAAAAAAAAAGAATTACCCGGCCTCGAGAGAGACCGGGTAACTCAGTGTAAACGCTTTTATGACATGTAAATATGTCCGGAATTAAGGGGATCAGAAGCCGCCGAAGCCGCCACCGGGGAAGCCGCCGGGACCGCCGGGGCCCATGCCACCGCCGGGGAAGCC
>JAFYTP010000027.1 GCA_017558775.1 Bacteroidales bacterium
ATCCCCGACCTCTGCACCTTCGTGGTCGATGTCCGTTCCAACGGGCTGTATTCCAATGAGGAACTCCTGGAACTGATCCAGGCGGAGGCACCCTGCGAGGTCGTCGCGCGTTCCACGCGGCTGCACGGCTCGGCCATTTCCGCGGACCATCCGCTGGTGAAGCGGGGGCTCGCCCTCGGCCTCCCGGCTGTCGGCTCTCCCACCCTCTCCAACCAGGCCCTCGTCCGCTTCCCCTCCGTCAAGCTCGGCCCCGGCGACTCTCCCCGCTCGCATACCGCCGACGAATACGTGGTCATCGACGACATCCCCAAGGCCGTGGACATTTATGTGAATCTTTTGGACAATCTGACGCTATGAAAATATGGTCGAAGGGCTTTGACAACGCCCCCGAAATAGACGCTTTCACCGTAGGAAAGGACCGGGAACTGGATCTGGTCCTGGCCCCGTGGGACATCCTCGGGACGATGGCCCATATCACGATGCTCTCCGAGGTCGGCCTGCTGGGCAAGGACGAGCTTGCGCAGCTACTGCCGGAGCTCAAGAAACTGCATCAGGAGGCCGTGGAAGGCCGGTTCACCATCGAGGGCGAGGACGTCCATTCGGAGGTGGAAGCCCGGCTGACCGCCGCCCTCGGCGATGTGGGCAAGAAGGTCCATACCGGCCGCTCGCGCAACGACCAGGTGGCCGTGGACATCAAACTGTACACGCGGGCGCGGATTGAACAGACCGTCGGGAAAGTGGTCAAAATTTTTGACCTGTTGCAGGAGAAGTCCGAGGAACTCAAGGACGTCCTGATGCCGGGTTATACACACCTGCAGGTGGCGATGCCCTCTTCCTTCGGCCTGTGGCTGGGTGCTTATGCGGAAAGCCTTGCCGATGACCTCGTCATGCTCAAGGCCGCTTGGGACGTCACGGACGAGAATCCCCTCGGCAGCGCGGCGGGTTACGGTTCTTCCGCGCCGCTGAAGCGCGCCCGGACGACGGAGCTTTTAGGCTTCGGCGCTCTGGACTATAACAGCATCTATGCGCAGATGTCCCGCGGCAGGGGCGAACGGATGGTGGCCTGGGCGTACAGCGCCGTGGCGGAAACCATCGGCAGACTCGCCTACGACGGTTGCCTTTTCTCCAGCCAGAACTTCGGGTTCCTGCACCTTCCGGACGCCTACACGACCGGCTCCAGCATCATGCCCCAGAAGAAGAATCCGGACGTGTTCGAACTGGTCCGGGGCCACTGCAACCGCATCCAGGGCATTCCCGGCACGCTCCGGTACATTACCGGCAACCTGCCGTCGGGCTACTTCCGCGACATGCAGCTCCTGAAGGAAGTGTATCTGCCGATGTTCGACGAACTCGACAGTTGCCTGGACATCCTCGCCTTCGCCCTCCCAGGCATCACGGTGACGGAAGGACTGATGGACAATCCCCTGTATGCGCAGGCCTTCTGCGTGGAAGAGGTGAACCGCCTCGTTGAGGCCGGCGTTCCCTTCCGCGACGCCTACAAGCAGGTGGGCCATGCCGTGCAGGACGGCACCTTCCATTACGAGGACGAACTGCACCATACGCACGAGGGTTCTATCGGCAATCTGTGCAACGCTGAAATCAAACTGAAATTCCAGGATCGCCTGGCCGCCTTCCCGTTCGGCCGTGTGGCTCAAGCCGTTGAAAATCTCATCAAGAATGCGTAATTTTGTGGAAACACAAAAAACGCATGGAAGACAAGAAACCTGTATCGCTCCCGGAGAACGCGCAGCGTGAGCTGAAGCCCGGCGAGTCGTACAAACCCATCCTCGACCCGGCGAAAAAGTATGCCGAGGTCACTCCCTATTCCGTCTTTATCGGCATCCTGATGGTGGTGCTCTTCTCCGCCGCCGCAGCCTACCTGGGCCTCAAGGTCGGGCAGGTGTTCGAGGCGGCGATTCCAATCGCCATCATCGCCGTGGGCCTCACCAGCGCGCTCAAGAAGCACGACGGACTGGCCCAGAACGTGATCATCCAGTCCATCGGCGGGTGCTCCGGCGCCGTCGTCGCGGGTGCCATCTTCACCCTTCCGGCCATCTACATCCTGGGCGTGGAGGTGAATTTCTGGCAGATGTTCCTGAGCTCCCTGCTGGGCGGCGTGCTGGGCATCCTGTTCCTGATCCCGTTCCGGAAGTATTTCGTGAAGGAGATGCACGGGAAGTATCCGTTCCCGGAGGCGACGGCCACCACGCAGGTCCTCGTGAGCGGGGAAGGCGGCGGTTCGTCGGCGAAGACGCTCGTCGCGGCCGGTATCATCGGCGGTGTGTACGACTTCCTCGTCGCCACCTTCGGCACCTGGGCGGAGACGCTGACCACGACCGTGATGGGATGGGGCCAGGCCCTGGCCGACAAGGCGAAGGTCGTCCTGAAACTGAACACCGGCGCGGCCGTGCTCGGCCTCGGCTATATCATCGGCCTTAAATACGCCTTCATCATCTGCTGCGGTTCCCTGCTCGTGTGGCTGGTGATCATTCCGCTGATGAACCTCATCTGGGGCGGCAGCGTCATCGACCTGATGAACACGGGCGTGATGACGACCATCGGCGAGATGGCGCCCGAGCAGATCTTCAAGGATTACGCGCGGCACATCGGCATCGGCGGTATCGCGACCGCGGGTATCATCGGCATTATCCGGAGTTTCGGCGTCATCAAGAGCGCCGCGGGGCTGGCGGTGAACGAGTTCAAGCGCAAGCCCGGCGCGGTGGCCGAGAAGGGCGCCCGCACGGAGGAGGACCTCCCGATGAAGACCATCGTCTGGGGTGTCGTGATTGCCCTGCTCGCTATCTTCGCGTACTTTGCTTTCGGCGGCGTTGTGAACAATGTCTGGCAGGCGATTGTGGGCCTGCTCATTGTGGCGATTGTTTCCTTCCTGTTCACGACGGTGGCGGCCAATGCTATCGCCATTGTGGGCACGAACCCGGTGAGCGGCATGACGCTGATGACGCTGATTATCGCGTCCCTGATTCTCGTGGCGGTGGGCCTGAAGGGCAATGCCGGTATGGCAGCGGCGCTCATTATCGGCGGTGTCGTTTGCACGGCGCTGTCCGTCGCGGGTTCCTTCATCACGGACCTCAAGATCGGTTACTGGATCGGTTCCACGCCTAAGAAGCAGGAAGGTTGGAAGTTCCTCGGCGTCGCGGTTTCGGCCGTGACCGTGTGCGGCGTTATGCTCGTGCTGAACAAGACTTACGGTTTCACGGGCGACCACGCCCTGGTGGCTCCGCAGGCCAATGCGATGGCGGCGGTCATCCAGCCGATGATGAACGGTGGCGGCGCTCCCTGGCTGCTGTACGGCATCGGTGCGGCTATCGCCCTGATCCTCACCTTCTTCAAGGTGCCGGCCCTTCCGTTTGCCCTGGGTATGTTCATTCCCATCGACCTGAACCTCCCGCTGCTCGTCGGCGGTGCGATCTCCTGGTACGTGAGCACCCGCTCCAAGGACGCCGCTGTCAATGCGGCCCGCCTGGAGAAGGGCACCCTTATCGCCTCCGGCTTCATTGCTGGTGGAGCACTGATGGGCGTTGTGAGCGCTATTCTGAGGTTTGCGAATGTGGATCTGTTCCTGACGGAGTGGAATGCGCAGTACGGGGAGGCGGTGGCGATTATCCCGTTCGTGGCGCTGATTGCTTACATGATTTACGCTTCAATGAAAGTTAAGAAATAATGGAAAAGATACTTGATCGTTTTTTGAGATACGTGTCGGTGGACACGCAGTCGAATGAGGAGTCGGAGAGTCAGCCGTCGACGGAGAAGCAGTGGAATTTGCTGCGGATGCTGCGGGACGAGCTGCAGGCGATGGGCGTGGAGGTCACGCTGGATGAGTATGGGTATGTGATGGGAAGCATCCCGTCCAACATCGAGGCCAAGGTGCCGGCGGTGGGTTTCATTGCCCATGTCGATACGGCCCCGGACGCTTCGGGGGCGAATGTGAAGCCGCAGATTGTGGAGAAGTATGACGGCGGCGACATCGATCTGAAGGGTGTGCCCGGGCTGGCGCTGAAGCCGTCCGAGTTCCCGGAGATGCTGCATTATGTGGGACAGACGCTCATTACCACCGACGGTACGACGCTGCTTGGTGCTGATGACAAGGCCGGCGTGGCGGAGATCATGGACGCGGTGCAGTATATCATGGCGCATCCGGAGTTCAAGCATGGACCGTTGCGCATCGGTTTTACTCCTGACGAGGAAATCGGCCGGGGCGTGGTAAAGTTCGATGTTCCGCGCTTCGGGGCGGATTTCGCGTATACGATGGACGGCGGCGAGATCGGCGAACTGGAGTTCGAGAATTTCAATGCGGCATCGGCCAAGATCCATATCCAGGGCCGGAACGTGCACCCGGGGTATGCGAAGGGAAAGATGAAGAATGCGCTCCATATTGGCCAGGAGCTTTGCGCCCTGCTGCCGGTGGACCAGCGCCCGGAATATACCGAAGGGTACGAGGGTTTCTTCCACCTGATCGCGTTTAACGGGTCGGTCGAAGAGGCTGATATCGCCTATATCATCCGGGATCATGACCGGGCGAAGTTTGAGGCGAAGAAGGTGCTGATTTCTGACTGCGTCAATTTCATCAATACGAAGTACGGCGCCGGCACCGCGGTTCTGGTTCTGAAGGACCAGTACTACAACATGCGTGAGCAGGTGGAGCCGCACTACTTCGTTGTGGAGAAAGCGGTTAAGGCGATGGAAATGGCCGGTGTCAAGGCCAAGATCCAACCCATCCGCGGCGGCACCGACGGCGCCAACCTCTCCTTCAAAGGCCTCCCCTGCCCGAACATCTTCGCCGGCGGCCTCAACTTCCACGGCAAAATGGAGTTCGTCCCCCTGCAGAGCATGGAAGCCGCATCGAAGGTAATTCTGAACATCGTTACGCTGTACGCGGAGTAATATTCAGAAATAATCCTTATCTTTGCAATCCGTTCCGTTTCCCGCGGAACGGACTTTTTGCCCTGGTGGTGAAATGGTAGACACGAGGGACTTAAAATCCCTTGGCCCGAAACGGCCGTGCGGGTTCGATTCCCGCCCGGGGCACTTGGAAACCGCTCTGTAGACATCTGCAGGGCGGTTTTTTTGGTGTAATGGTTTTTGATACCGGATCCTATGAGGCAGAAAAATCGGTTTTCCCGATTTTTCTACGCAAAATTGTCCTTCCATTAGTACATTGCTTTCTTTTGTTTTTAGATGAGACCATGTCATGTGGTTATTCGGAAAAACCGAACAACCACACTCCTCAGACAAATAAAACATCGGCCGAGGTATATAGAAGTTTACATCAAACAAATGGACAGAATCTTGAGCGGCACAAGAGAATAGCTTCTATCAGATGCTGGCTCTTTCAGTCACAAGCGGGGTATTTAACCGGCGGTGGTGTCCCTAATTTTGGGACACCACCGTCACTTGAACGGAAATCTTCCGCTTATCACCACAACTGCCCCGGCAACTTGAGCTTTTTCTTCGGCGGAAACGCCTTATCAAAATCCTCGCACGCAGCCTCATCGACAAAATAGCCGGAGGGAGTTGCGTATTCGCCGGTGATGCCAGCCAGATAGCCAGGAATCAGTTCTTTGCAGAGGAAGAAGGAGGCGTCGGCGCCTTCGGGGAGGCCGTGGTAGCGGATGCCGAAGGTGGAGGCGTAGGTGAAGCCGCTTTTGCCGTAAAAGTCGATGTTGCCTTCGAAACAGACGGCGCCGAAACCCATGGCCGTCGCGGCCGCGAGGCCGTAATCCAGCAGGGCCTTGCCATAACCCTGGCGCTTGTATTCCGGGAGAATGCCGATCGGGCCCATGGTGAGGATGGGAATCGACCTGCCGTCGTCAGACTGGATGGTGGCGTGCATATAGATGCATTGGCCGATGAGTTTTCCATCGACCTCCATCACAAAATCCAGTTCTGGGATGAAGGCGGGGTCGTCCCGGAGGCAGTGCAGGACATAGTGCTCCAGGCAGCCGGGGCGATAGACGTTCCAGAAGGATTCGCGGGTGAGATTTTCAACTTGGAAGTACTCCGATTCCCGCTCGTGGCGGATGATGTATTTTGTGTCCATTCAATAGGTCGATTTAATCCGAGACGCAGTGAGGGTGATGTCGCGCGTAGCGGGGGCGGGCGCCGGATTGCCCTGGAAGCGACGGGGTTGAGGGGCGACGACCGTGATGGTCAGGTCGTTCCGGTCAGGAGAGAAGGTGAAGCGGAAGCGTTCCTGGCAGCCGTTGTTGAACAGGGAGAGGTAATAGGCGCCCAGTTCATCGGCCCCGGTCCAGGAGCACCAGCCCGCTGTGGTCATCGGCGTGGTATTCATCGTATTGGCATAAACGGTTCCGCCGAAAAGGAGCGAGCGGTCCGTGCTGCCCATCATCCAATGGTCCAGGCCGAAGGGAATGTTGTGGATGGCTTCCCCCGTCTCCAGCGTCAGGAACATATTCCCCTGAGCGTCAAAGCGGAAGGAGATGCCAGTGAGTCCATAGGTGTTCTGGTGCATCCGATAACGCAGGGTGCGGGAACGATCGGACGGTGCGGCGGTCGGTTCCGGGAAGGGATGCTTGAGTTCATAACCGTCGATGGCAGCCTGCAGGTCAAAGCCCTTGTTCGGCTTCAGCCGTTTGTCGCTCATCCCGTCCACCAGATTGTAAATCAGCTGATTGAAACCGGCCTCGTCGCCAATCTGTCCGTTGGACGCCACCACCACATCGGCCTCTGGAATCACCATAATCAGCTGGTTCTGTCCGCCGATGGCGCGCCAGGAATGATGCCGGCCCATCCACACCTGATAGCCATAGCCCTGGCCGGCGTCGTCCTTGTTGTTTTCCTCTTCGGAAAGTTCCGGACGCTGGTAAATATGCGGCGTGGTCATCGCCTCCACCCATTCCCGGTTCAGCAGTTGCTTCCCCTGCCACACGCCTTTGTTCTTCAGGAAAATGCCCATCTTCGCCAGGTCGGAGGTCTTGCTGTGCATACCGCCGTTGCCCATGTTCCTGCCGTCCAGGTCCATCTCCCACACCACATCGCGGATGCCCAGCGGATCCAGCAAGCGAGGCTTCAGATACTCATACAACGTGAGCCCCGTAACCCGGGTAATAATCTGGGAAAGCATGTGGGAACAGGTGATGTTGTAGGCGAACGAGGTGCCCGGCTCATGGGCATAGTCCATTGCCAGGAAGGAGCGGACCTGATCGTCGCCGGAGCCCGGATATTGGGTGCGGGCGTGCCCGGCCGACATCGTAAGAAGATGCTCCACCGTCAGACGTTCCAGTTCCGGAGCCGTCTTTTCGGGCATCAGGTCCGGGAAGAAGGATGCCACCTTGTCGCTCACCTTCAACAGACCTTCCTGCACGGCAAATCCCACCGCGGCACCGGTAAAGGTCTTTGTGGCAGAATACATTGCGTGCGGGTACTGCGGCCCGTAAGGAGCCCACCAATGCTCGGCCACCACTTTGTCGTGACGCAGAAGCATCAGGCCATGGACCTCGTAGCCGCCCTCTTCCAAGGCGCGAAACCAGTCCGCGATGGCTTCCGAGCGGATTCCCTCCGCTTCAGGCGTGCTGCGCACAAGACCGTCGTCATACACCTGTGCGGCCAGGCCGATGCCCACAAACGCCGCAACGAACAATACAATCAATCGTTTCATCTTCGAGATTCGCTATCCAAAGGGAGGTTGGTGAAAGTGGGGGTGGCGACTGCGGGAGGGTCGTAGCCGTCGGCCCGGCCAAATACGGTAAAGTCGATGACCCCGAGCGGCTGGGCCTTGGGCCAGTCAGTCACGGTCAGGCGCACGAAACGGGCGCGGGCGGGGGCGAAATCGCTATAGAAAGTGTCACGCGCGGTAGTATTGTCCGTGCAGTCCAGTACGGTGGCATACTGTTCTCCGTCCATCGACACTTCCAGCCGGAACTTGTACACCGGCAGCGGACCACCACGCATCCCGAAGCCGCGCCGGGCGCCGCTTCCGAACAGGACGCGCATCCCATCGACCTGAAAATACTGCACGACATCAAAGCGGGTGGCCGGGGACAGTTCGATGGTCAACTGCGGCTGAGGGTCATCGGCCGCGGGGCGCCAAAGGGTGCCGCTGAAATCATCGACAGCATAGGCGGCGGGGAAACCCTCCTGCTGGGAGGAGCACTTGGAGAGGGCGTTCATGGCCAGCATCTTGTTGATGGTCACCGGGATAGATACAGCACCGGCGGGCTGTCCCGGGGCGGGCTGCGGAGCATCGGTGACGGTGACGCTCATCAGGCCGTCTTCATCGAAATGGACCCTGTCCATGCCGATGCGGCGGCCTCCGGGCGGGTTGGACAGCACAATCGTGTAGAACTGCCACCATTCGCCGTCCGGGGCCTGGACGATGGAACCGTGCGCCGTACCGGTTACCAGGCCTTCCGTCTTCCGGAGCAAGGGGTTGTTGGGCGCATAGGTATAAGGTCCCAACGGGGATGTTGCGGTATAATACCCCTCCGCGTAGGTCTTCCATTGGGTGCCGGAAGCGGAATACTCCAGATAGTAGATTCCGTTCCGCTTGATCACCCAAGGGCCTTCGATCCACGCCACGCCGGGATACTCGTTCTTCTCGCCATAACGCTCCCAGGCGTGCATCGGATTGAAGCCGAACAGATGGACGGGTTTATCGGCAAAACGGGTGAGGTCTTCCGGGTCCAGCTTGACGCCGTAGATGCCGCTGATGCCGCGGCCGGGCCAGAAGAGGTACGGCTGATTGTCGTCATCGACAAAGATCTTGGTGTCGAAGCCTCCGTTCCAGCCCAGTTCCACCGGACCAGTCTCCTTGAAGGGGCCGAGGTCCTGGAAAGGTCCCAGCGGGCTGTCGGACACGAACAGGTTGTCGCTGTTGCCCGAAAGGTAGAACTTGCCGTTGTACTTGACGATGTCCGGGGCCACCGGGACACCCTGGACGGGATGGAAATCCCAGTTCAGCAAGTCCTCGGACACCCAGGCGCCGCCGCCCGTGCAGTACATGTAGTATTTCCCGCCCTCCTCAAGGACCGTAACGTCGCCGGAAGCGTTTCCGCCCGGGCCGATGGGCATGGGAAGCGGGTTGCAATAACGGGATCCCTGGGCTGCGGCCGCCAAGGAGAGGCAGAGAAAGAATAGTGCCGTAAAAAGGTGTTTAGTCCGCATAATTATGTGGGGTTTGCACAAAGATAATGAACTTCGTGCAAGAACCCCACATAATATTGAGATATTAATTCTGAGAAGACGGAATCTAGGATTTGCCCCTCATTTCCGTTTCCGTAATAATCACCGGAACCAGCTGATGGATCTCGTTCTTTTCCTCCGTCGATAACTCTTGATAACTCCTGCCATAAACGGATTGGGCTTTCTCGTCCTGGGCTGCGGAAATAATCTGGAGAAGCAGTAACTCCAGATGGATATACGCACCAAAGCTGGTTCCACGGTGGCAACGAAGTTCGAAACTGCCGGACCTTCCGTGACTTAAAAGGAAATTCTTTCCGCGACGAATGATCTCCGCGTCATCCTGATAGGCGTTATCCTCGAAAAAGATTTTGTCGTTGTCATTCAGATAAGCGACACAGACGTTTTTCCGTTCCTCTTTGGGCAAGGCGACGACTTTGCCCTCTTCGGCTGCCGGCCTTCGAATAATGGGAACTGGCACCACATAGCCCTTTTGAGCCGGCATTTCGTATTTAAGGGGTGACGGAAGCACGCTGCCCAGACCGGAAGGCAAGGTGTAGCGGATATGGGCCATCGTTCCGCGCAGCATTTCCCGGACCTCGTTGATAACACCCATCTTCACATCGGGCTCTGCGGTGATCATCACGGTTGTCTGAGGGGTCACAATGTCCCGCAATTGTCCGAGGGTGAGCGTCTTTCCGCCGGTTTCCATAGTACCATCGGCACTCACGTTCAGGACAATGGTGTTGGGGTCATCGGACGTCTTTGTGCTGCCCTTCCCGATGGGGACATTGTGCATTAAAGTGGTTTTAACGGGCTTCCCGTCTTTCATCCCGGGGGTCCAGGCGGGGGACTTGCTGATGACATCGACCACCATCTTGTCCAGCTCTTCACTGAGGCCGCGCATCACTCGGACGTCTCCAACCTTACCTTGCTCGTCCACCGTAAATGAGACCATAATCTTCCCCTCCAGCGTACAATCCTTCGGGATGACGAGATGATTCTGCACCCAGTCGGCAAAGTTTCCGCTGAAAGAGGCGTATTTGTTCCCGTCTTGCAGATTTTCGTCGGAAACGATTTTTTCACTATCTTTGTCCACAGGGACATAGACAGTCCTGGCCTGCAGGCCGATGCCCAGGCACACGAGCGGGAGCACATACAGCACCCGCAACCCTCTCGCGAGAGGGGATCTGGATTTTGACATCATAGTAATTCGGTTTTTAAGGATACTGTGATTAAAGCTGTTAGCAACTGAGTAGCCGCTCTTGCTGACAGCTTTTCTTATAAGCAGATACTGGTATTCCCGGATGTCGGCTCCGCCGCGGAGCACAGCGTCATCGGCCTCATACTCATGCAGTTCCTGCAGGTCGGCGCGAAGCATCCAAATGGCGGGATTGAACCATTGGAGAGCCGAGAGGACATCGACAAGGAGGATCTCGACCGAATGCCGGAAGCCGATGTGCGCTTTCTCGTGGGCGAGGATGGGGGCGCAGTCACCCTCCCAGTCTTTTCGGGAAAGGACGATATATTTCATCCAGCTGAAAGGGTCGATGTCCCTATCCGTCACGATAATCCGGCAGCCATCCTCTTCCCGGACTACTTCCCCACGCCGGACGATGCGGTAGATGCAAAGGATAGAGAGGAGCACCCGCAGCAGCACGATGGCCACTCCTGCCCAGAACACGATGGCAAGTGCCGTCGGCCACCAGGGTGCCGTCGATGTTGCCAAGGGAGCCTCCACGCCCATCACCTCCGGCAATCCCGCGTCCATCATGGACGGTGTCGATGTCAACGAAGTCACCTCCACGGGCTTGCGGACCGTGATGATGCAAAACGGCAGCAGGAACGACAGCATGGCGGTCCCGACCAACACCACGCGATTAAACCGGTGGAAGGTTTCCTTCTTCAGGAGGAAACGATAGAACAGGTAGAACACCAGCAGCGCCACCGCCACCTTAAACTCATATGTCAACAGGCTGGTCATTTCCGATCTCCTTTTTCGACCAGGTCGATGAGTTCCTTCAGCTCCTCGACCGAAATCTTCTCCTCCTTCACGAGGGCCGACACGGCGCTCAGATAGGAATTGTCAAAATACTTGTCGATCAGACCGATCAGCGAGCGCTGCTTATACTCGTCCCGCGACACCTTGGCGAAATACTGGTAAGTCGGGCCATAGGCCTTATGGTCGATGAACCCTTCATCCTGCAGCGTCCTCACCTGCGTGGACAGCGTGGAGAAATGCGGCCGGGGCTCCGGGTACAACTCCCGTAACTCCCTGACAAACAGTGGCCCATTCTCCCAGAAGTGCTCCATGATTACTTCTTCTTTCTTGGTCAGTCGTTTCATAAGCGTGCTATCTTTATCGCAAATATAGCTAAAAAAATTAGCTACGCAACTATTTTGATTAAATATTGCACAAAAAAAAGAGGTGCCCCCAAAAAAGGAACACCTCCATAACTTATTAAACAGCCGCTACGCCTTCTTCTTCTCCCCCAGCACGGCCCACCGGACGAACGGAATCCGGCGGAGGATTTCGTACAAGAGCGGGGACAGGGTGAAGACCGCAATGGTCAGGATGACGTACATGGCCCACGGCGGGAGCTGGGTGTACATCTTCATCATGTAGCCAAAACTGGCAATCACCAGATAATGAACAATGTAGAGGCCGAAACTGCTCTTCGCCATATAGGAGGCAAAGGGGCTGGTGCGGTCGAAGCGGACCTTGAACCAGGCCATCATCGCCAGGCACATCAGCCAGCCGTAGATGTTATTGAGCGGGCTGCCCATGTACCGGCCCGAGGTATTATCCTGCCCGAAGGTGGTGCCGATGAGGATGCCACCGGCGATAACGGCACAAGCCAGCAGCGGAATCCAGGCCTTGGCCAACTTCTCCTGCACCTCGTCGTGCGAGAACACGAAGTAACCCAGCAGGAAAGGAACCAGGTAGAATAGCGGCTTATAGAGATTCAGCAGGCCGTCCGCGGATTCCGGACGCGGGTTCTTGATAAGCGTCTGCGCGCCCAGCCAGTACAGGACGCCCAGCAGGATGATCCAGACGATATTGGCCTTGCCGCACCAGGTCCAGAACTTGTCATTCTTGTCCAGCTTGCGAACCAGCAGGAGCACGAGGCACAGCAGCCACAGCAGCTGGATGAACCAGAGCGGGCCGGTGCCGCTGACGGCCATGATCACCCACTTCGCCACGGCAGGGACGCCGTCAAACACGCCTCCCCGCCCCGCCACGACGGTATTGAAATAACCGACCATCCAATGGAATACGAACAGGCCGATGGTCGATGGTACCAGCAACTTCCGCGTGCGGGCCTTGAACCATTCCTTCGCCGGATACTTCGCCAGCGCGTAGCGGGCGCTGATGCCCGCGAGCAGGAACAGGATAGGCATGAACCACGGGTACAGGATGTACATCACCACATCCTGGTACTGCTTGCACTCCGGCCATTCGCCGAAACCGCCGATGCCGCCGAAGACACCCTTGTTGTTATAGAAGTAAATGACGTGATAGAACAGCACCAGGAGCACCGTCACCCAACGCAGGTTGTCAATCCAATGCTTTCTCATTTCGTAAGGTCCCCCATGGCCTGGTCGATAACGTTCTGGAAAATCTGCGTTTTGAGCATGGCCATGCCCTTTTCGTCGCCCAACAGAATCAGGGCGTCGCCGGGCTTGATGTCATAGATCTTACGGGCATCCTTGGGGATGACGATCTGTCCCTTGTCCCCCACCTTCACGACGCCGAAGATGTATTTGCCGTCATTTTCTTGCATTTGTAGGAAAAGTTAGAAATTTCGCACAAATCTAACTCCATTTTTCCAAATAAACAAACGAAACACACCGAAATATTCTTATCTTTGCCCCCCAGTAAACGAACATAACATCATGAAATACCTCCATACCCTCCTTTTGCTGGCCTTCGGCCTGATCCTGTTTTCCTGCCAGAAAGAAACGCCGGCCGGGGAACTCGTGGAGGGGAAGGTAAAAGTGTCCTACGTCCGGGTGAATGGTGTCAATGCGTACTCGGATTCCGCGGAGAAGACCTTTACGGCCATCCTGCCCACGGAAACGGATTTTTCTTCCTTGGACCTTGATTTCACCACGGAAGCAACGACCATTAGCGTTGGTAATCAGCAACTGAGCGGATCTAACACCGGCATCGACCTGTCCCAGCCCCTGACCGTCCGGTTCATCAAAGGCGGCGTGTACGAGGACTACACCATCATCGTCAAGAACACGGGACTTCCCGTCGTCCGCATCGAGACACCGGGAAAGAAGGCCGTCACCAGCAAGACCACCTGGATGGACGGGGCGACGATCCGGATTGAAAAACCGGACGGGAAAGTGGATTACGAAGGGTCGATGGAAATCAAGGGCCGCGGCAACTCCACCTGGAACTATGTCAAGAAACCCTACGCCCTGCGGCTGAAGGAGAAAGGCGAAATCCTGGGCATGCCTAGCCACAAGCGCTGGGTCCTCCTCGCCAACTGGAAAGACCGTACGCTGCTCCGGAATGATGCCGCCTTCTGGCTCTCCCGCCACACCGGTCTCCCCTACACCGTCCGCGGCCAGTTCGTGGAACTGGTCTTCAACGGCAGGCATCTGGGTAACTACTACCTGTGCGAGCAAATCAAACTCAACAAGAAGCGCATCAACATCGAGAAGATGGATGCGATGGAAACCGACCCGGTGAAGATTACCGGCGGCTGGCTCCTGGAAATCGACACCTACTACGACTTTCAGGATTATGTCGATGAAAAGCACAAGTTCCGCTACCGGAACCTGTTCAATCTCCCCTGGATCGTCAAGGATCCCGACGATGACGAAATCTCCCCTGTCGCCTACCAGTACATTCAGAACTGGATCAAGGACCTGGAAACGCTCATGAAGGACAACGCCAAGGTCCAGGCCCATGCCTACGAAGAGTTCCTGGACGTGGACACGGCCATCGACTATCTCATCGTGGAGGAACTCACCGGGAACAACGACTTCTATAATTACTGGCCCTCGGAAGGCCCCCACAGCACTTATCTTTACAAGGAGCGCAGCGGAAAGCTATACCACGGTCCCGTCTGGGATTTTGACTACCACGTCTTCTGCCCGGAATATGTCCACCAATGGGTCGGTGCGAAAAAGAGTATCTTCTACCCCGCCCTCCTCAAGGACGAGAAGTTCCGCAACCGGCTCGTCGAGCGCTGGGAAATGTACAAGGACGAGTTAAAGAAACTCCCCGAATACATCGACCAGCAGGCGGAGCTGATCCGCCCGTCCGAGCGCATCAATCACACTATGTGGCCCATCGTCAACAATCCGGAGAACGGGGACGAGAACATGACATTCCAGGAGTCCGTGGAACGCATCAAGAAGGCTTTTCTGGACAAATGGGAATGGATGGACCAGAACATCCGGAACCTTAGGATGTAGGGCTTACATCCACTCTGCCAGATACTCCCAAATCCGATCGAGCCAGTTGTAGCTTCCCGTGCCCGGGGAGGCCGTCCGCTGGAAACAATGCTCTCGGAGCGCCAGGGTATGGAGTTCCGAGGGGATACCCATCGCGCGCAGCTTCTCCCAGGTCTTGACGGAACCCATTGTCGAATAAGGGTCCGCATCCCCGTGGATGAACAGCATCGGCGCGGTATCAAGGTCGAATGAGAACTCCGGGGCCAGCACGTCGCTGTCCTCGTTGCCATGGTGCTCGTTATAGCCGTCAAAGCCGTCGGAGAGCGCGTAGGCGGGATAAATGCCGATGCCCCACTGAACCTTGCAGGAGATTTTGTCGATGTCATCGACAGCCAGATAAGAACGGTGCCGGGCGGAGGTCGTGCCCATCAAGGTGAGGTGACCGCCGGCGGACGAGCCCATGATGCCGATGCGGTCGGGGTCCAGGCCGTAGCCCTCCGCCTCGCTCCGGACCTTGCGGATGGCCCGCTGCAGATCCTGCCAGGCGGTCGTGTGCTTCGAAAGTCCCTCCGGGCGCGGGGTGCGGTAACGCATTGTCACGACCGTGATACCCTTCTCATTGAGATAGCGACGCGCAGGCGTCACTTCGAAGCTATCCGGGCCGTTGCCAATATAGGCACCGCCAGAGTAGATAATCTGGATCGCCTTGGTTTTCAGTTCCTTGGGAAAATGCCACTCGATATACGGCGTCCCCTGGGCCTCCTGGGCGTCGGGCATCTTCCCTTCCGGCCAAAGGTCCTCCTTGACATACTGCGCACGGGCGTCATCGGAAGTAAAACGGTCATACAAGGCCACTTCCGGCTGTACCGGACCCAGGAATCCCATCTGCGTCATGAACTCCACGCCCCGCTCGAAACCGAAGGCCCCGTGTCCCTTGTTGGGATACAGGTGCAGCTCGGCCGGAATCCCCCGCTTCCGGAGTTCCCGGTAAACCAGGGTGGATCCCATGGGGGTGTACGGGTCGATTTCCCCGTGATGCAGGCTCATCGGGCAGGTCTTCTCATCGAACTTGAACACCTCGCTGAGCTTCACGTCCGTACCGTATCCCTCCCGCATCGCCGGGGTGCCGGTCTCGCCGTCCGTCGTCGCATAGGCCGGTGCATTGACAATTGCCCAATTGATATGGCAAGGGATGTCATCGACCTTGTCGATGCGTTCGTAAGCCGGGGTTTGGGAGCTCGTCGCCAGCAACAGGGCCAGGTGCGAGCCTGCAGACATCGATATAACACCTATCTTTTCCGGGTCGAACCCGCGCTTGGCGGCCTCCTTACGGACCATCCGCACCGCGCGCTGGCCGTCTTCCCACGCCGACTGGTAGATGGGCAGTCCCACGGGGCGCGGCGTCCGGTACACGAAATTGACGCACTGCACGCCCAATTTCGTGAGCTCCTTGTTCCACTTCTTGATGAGGCTCACGTCGCAGCAGTTCATATAGCTGCCGCCGGAGATGAGGATCATGCAGGTCCCGTTGGGATTGGCGGGTTTTTCGAACCACTCCAGATAGGGAATGCGGTATTTGTCGGGGTTGAAACCTTCCTGGCTGGTCTCATTCGTCATCGCGGCAATCTGGTGGGCCTGCGTATCGGGCATCTTGCCCTTGGGCCAGACGGGAACACGCTCCTGCGCCGTCAGGGAAAGAGACAGCAGGAAAAGAAGAAGGGTAAAGGCTTTTTTCATGGAATTAACGGGCAAGGTCGGTGAATGTGGCGATGACGGTCTGGAGGGCACGGGCGTCGTCGATGCGCCCCTCCTCCTGCTCGCCGCGGTTCTTTACGGCGTTGAAACGCCGCAAGAAATGGTCCGCGCCGGACCAGATGGTGTGGATATACCCCTGCAGCCGCTTGGCCGTCTCCGGGGCGGACTGCTTGCGGAAACGAACCATGTCACGGATCTGCTGCTCGCAGAGGGTCGGGTCCCGGTAGCCGCAGGAGGCCACGGGAAGGCCCTTGGTGGCGAAATAGACACCCGTCAAGTCCGCCCGCTCATAGTGCCAATCGCAGATAAAGACGTCCTTGGGAATCATGTCGATGGCGCGCCAGGTGTAGTTGTAGCTCGCCTCCCACTCGCCGAGGCCGGTGGTACGGCCGTCCAACAAGCGGTCGCCCCAGATCATCAGCTGGCGGCCTTTCTCAGCCAGATGGTTGCGGAGAAGCGTCACTTCCCCGGCGAACAAATCGGCCTTATCGACGCCGTTGCAGCGGGGGCATTCCTTCTCACCGAGGTAGAACACCTCGTCCATGCCGGCGTGGAATGCATCGGTCTCGAAGGCATCGCAGAGCTCATCGACAACATCAAACACCACCTTGTGGACGTCCGGATGCAGCGGGCAGTAGCTCTTGCAATACAGTCCGTCGGGATTTGGCCATTCCGTATAGTTTTCCACCTTGACGGACGGGTTCTCATCGAACTCGGGATACTCCCGCAGCAGGTTGCCGATCTGCTTGGCCCAGGACTGATGACCCAGCAGGTTGATGTGCGGCACGAGGCGGATGCCCCGCGTGCGGCACACGGCCACGATGCGTTTCACATCCTCCTTGGTGAGCGGGTTCTCGTCCCGCAGCTCCGGATGCGACTCATAGGCATAATTCCAGTCCACCCGCAGGATTAGCAGGTTAAAATGGGCCGGGACCAGGTCTCCCTCGATGAACTTCAGGAAATTGTCCAGCCCCCGTTGCGACGGTGCCTCGATGGCGAGGCCCCGCACGGGGATAAGTTCGTCAATGGGATCGGCTTTAGCGGAAAGGTGGGCGCCCAGCAGCGCCGCGATGGTCAGGAGTATGAATCGTCTCATCGGTTCGTGGTTCTATCTTCTACAAAATTAATGATTATTCCCGAATTCCCGGCGGCCGGGAAGGAATAATATTTGCAGGCTAGCCCATGAACCCAAACACTGATAACTATGTTCAAAAGAATCGCATTCCTGGCCATCGCCGCCCTTCTGATGACGGCCTGCGCCTTCTCCCTCCCGGGAAAATTCACCCAACTTGCCGACCAGGTGGCCGCCAAGGGCGCCGATTATACGCCTGAGCAGTGGGAAAAGACCAACGCCAAGTTCGAGAAGCTCGTCCAGCAGTACATCGACAAGTATGACAAGCTCTCCAACGAAGACAAGAAAGAAATCAACGCCGCCATCGGCAAATACACCGCCACCGCCCTCAAATGCGGCGCCGCCAATGGTCTGAAGCAAATCAACGCCCTCCTCAAGGAGATCCCCAGCGCCATTGACACTGCCGCCGAAGGTGCCCGCGGCTTCCTGGAAGAACTAGGGCTATAAATCTCTCCATCCGATGAGAATCCTCCTTGTGCTTTTCTCCCTTTTCCTGTTCCTTCCGGCCTCCGCCGGCAAGGAAGTGACGGTGTACAAGGGGGATTCCCATTTTATGAGCGACATCATCTGCACCGTCCGGGACGGGAAAGTGTACAAGGGAAGATCGACCTTCAATTCTGACATCCTGTTACGGATTGACAAAGATGTCATTTACCGTAACGACTCCTCCTTCATGTCGGATATCGTCCTGAATATCGAGGACAAGACTGTCTATCAAGGCCGCCCCAGCTTCCTCTCCGACATCCTCTGGACCATGCGGGACGGTTGCCTCTACCAAGGAAGGTCCACCTTCCGCAGTGACATCATCGCCCATCTGGACGACAACAAAGTCTACCGCGGCACCTCCTCCTATCACTCCGACATTCTCTTCACCATCGACGGCCTCCTGACTTTCCAGGAATTCATAGCCGTCTGGTATGCGGTGAATTACATCTACTAAGTATCCTAGCCCAAGAACCCCACCAGGGCCTCTTCGACGAAGTCGCGGGAGGCGGGGAGGACTATGCGGATGTCCGCGTAGTATTTACCGGTGACACTGATATCGACGTGGCCGGCGAAGGGGCAGACGAAGCTGCCAGGGTTGAAGGCCAGGAAGGCGGCGCGGTCCTTCATCGGGAGGTAGCCCATCAGGCGACCGTCGGGAGAGGCGTGGGCCTCCAGGCCGCCGCCGTTGGGATTGACCTCAATCCAGCCGACGAGGCCGCCCAGGTCCTTATCCGTGCAGTGTCCCTGCAGGCCGGTGATGAAGGAACTCATCGTCTGTTCCGGCAGGACGGAATGGTATTCGATCCGGTCCAGGAAATGAAAATCCAGGACCGGTTTTTCCATCTCCTGCACGGGGACGGTTCCGGGCCGATACGGCCTTTCGGGCTGGGATTCAGCGAACCGGGCCGGTCTCGGGGTATTGCCCTGAGACGCGGCCGGTTTCTGAGATGCGGGTTTGAAGTCCCGCTGTCTGGTTGGTTGTTTTTCGTTTTTGGTGTAGGAGTTGTCGTGGTCATCGTGAAGGACCAGGAACATTCCCACGGCAAAAAGGATTACAATGATGGCAATCAGCATAAACTATGGCGTTGGTGACTCAATCACGTCGTCATTCAGCCGGTATGCTCTGATCAGTCGCGCGATTTCGGGATCCAGGTTGCCTCGGTGCACGTAGGAGGGTTCCTGGCGGCAGGCGCGGATGTAGTGTTCCACCGCCTCCTGCTCTTCACCCAACCGGGAATGGACAATCGCCAGCAGGTAGTTCACCTGAGCGGTCGGCTTCAGCTCGGAAAGGATGTCCAGGGCGCTGAAGTTGCGGTCCAGGCCCATGTAGGCGATCGCGGTATTATAATCATGATACGGCTGCAGCAGGGAAAGAGCGGCTTCGTAGTCCATGTTCGTCAGCGCCCGGACACCCCGCATGTAGGTGGAGTCGAGCACGGTGGTATGGATGGTGTCCTTGACCATGTCCTTCCGATGCAGATGGAAGTCGAAGGCCACGGTACGGAGCCTCGGGTACAGGTAGTCGCGCAGGTACGGATAGAACCGCTCGCGGGCCAGCAGGGCGTCGCGGGAATCCAGGTCCGGAACACGGCGCAGGAGTTCATAGCGGGACTTGTCGCCCTCGGTCAGATAGGTGTCTTCGTCCACGATGAAGTCCAGACGGTCCCAGTTCTCGCCCTTGTAGCGGCTGATGAACGGAATGCGGACGTGGTTCGTGCGGATGCGGCGGCCCGCTTCGTCGAACACCAGGCCGTTCTCGCGGTCCATGGAATCGCGCAGGACGCGGATCTGGTCGTCCAGATAGCGGGAGATGGACTCGCTGCGGGAGCGGGAAAGGCGCCAGTTGACGCTTTCGCGGCCATCCGGCGAGGCCGATGCCGTCACGATGATGGAATCCAGCAGGAAGGTGTCGTTCTCCAGCAGGGAGGCCAGCACCCGGCGGATCCGTCCAAGTTCGCGGCGGTTGTCGCCCATATCCAGGTCGATGTCGCTCTTGCCCAGGCGGAAATCGATGCGGCTGGTGGTGGAAGCGTCGGCGTGGCGCTCGATGATCTTCTCCACATAGTGCTCGGTCTGGTCGGCCAGGCCGGAGACGGAGCTGATGTAGAAGGTGAGCGGAGCGCTCTCGGGGATGTCATAGATCTTGTCGCCGGCTTCGTAGATCTCGCCGGACAGGGTGATGTCCACCTTGCGCAGACGCGGCCGGGTGGAGATGGTCTGGACGTAGTTGTAGATGAAGTCTCCGTTCTTCCCCACCATCACGGTATCCAGGCGGATGTTGTCCGTGAAGACCTTCACATACTTGTTGTAGATCTCGTCCAGTTTCCGCTTGCGGCGGTCATTGACGTTGCGGGCGATTTTACGCGTGTAGTGCTCTACCGCCTCCTGCTCCGAAACGCCATAGATCGAGTAGAAATGCTCGTCGGAAACGAAGGTGCTGTCCGTCTTGAAAGCATACACCTGCGGGATGTTGCGCTTCAGGAAGATTTCCAGCGCCCGCACGTTCACGAAACGGGTGGGATCGGAGATGATCTTGGCCAGCAGCTTGTTATACTGCTGATAACCTCTGAGGCGGGCCTTGTCGTAAGCGTTACCGGTGATCAGGACCGGATCCAGACGCTCGACGTCGCCGAGGATATACATGTCGGGATAGAAGCGGAGCTGCCACTTGCTGTCCTGCATCTCTGCGGGAACGATAATCGAGAAAGCCAGGTCCAGCTTGCCGTGCCGTTCCGCGATGTTGCGGAAACGGGCCGTCACCTTGGCGGCTTCGAGGGTTTCGGTAGCCACCATATCGCCGGTGACATCGTCCCGGATGGCCTTCATCAGCAGGAGTTCACGGCCGTCGTCGTCCTTGATCCGGAGCGTGTCGCGCATGACCTTCGCCTGCTTGACCTCCGGAACATACACGTCCTTGCCCAGGACCAGGGAGGCCGAAGGATTGCCGTTCTTGATACGGGCAAGCTTCCGCTGCGAGCTGCAGGAAGCAACCAGGGTGAGGGCCGAGACCGCTGCCAGGGCCCCTATGAAAAGAAACTTCGGTTTCATTTAGAACACATAAACAAGGCTGAGTGATACCTGGTCGGGGGCGATGAAGGTCTTGCGACCCTGCTCCCGGACGAACAATTTCTGCGGGCTGCTATAGAAGCCGTACTCCTGGAACACGCCCGCCCAGCCGCCGATACCGGCTTCCAAGTTGAAGTGCTTGGAAAGCATGAAGGTATAGCCGGCAGCAAGTCCGCCGCCAAAACCGTTCTTCCCTTCCTGGAGCGCGGCGCGCCAGATTCCCGTTTCGGAGAAAGAGTTCATATACTGCGCCTTGGCGGAAATCCAGAAACCGGAATTGACATACCAGGGCCAATACTTGACGCCCAGATAGGCAGTCTTCTGCTGAAGCTGGACGAGAGCCTCGGGATTATGCGTGTGGAAATCCCAGGGGTTGTAACGGCCGCCGACCATCAGGGAGAAGTGCTGGGAAACAGACATTCCCACCTCCGCGTTGATGGTGCCGAGAGCGGCCCAGTCCAGGAAATTGGTCTGGACCGTCCATTTCTGGGCGGCGCAGGTCAGGGGCAGCAACAGGCCCAAGACCCCGATGAGGAGCAATCTTTTCATCCTGCGTCCTCCTGATTATTCGGCAGAACCGTTTCCGCCTTCCGCGGGCTTCCCTTTCTGCGTGAACGTGAAGCCTTTCACTTCGAAATCGGGGTGATCTTTCGGATAGACAGCAATGTAAGCGGAACGGTCCTCCGAAGTTTCATTTGCCTGCACATCGTATTTGACAGAGGTATAAGACACGTTGGAAGTCTCATCCACCTTGTTCACTTCCGTCTTCAAAGTCAGCCAGGATTCCGCCTCTTCAGGAATAACTTTAATGATCAGTTCGCAATTACCCTTAAAGGTTACGAGAGCCTTATCCGTTTCAGCTTCCGAACCGGCCTCATATACCTGAGGAAGTGTCGTGGGGTACTGCACTTTGACTTCGCGCTCGGCGAAACGGACCACTTTCACTTTGCTACGACCGTTTCCATCATTGACCGTAATATAGATGTAAGCACCCACCGGGAAATCTTTATCCTTGTAGGTCTCAGGGCAGGTCACTTCCACCGTACCGGCATTGGGGTTCTCGGGATCCGGCTTGATGGCCGTCTTGAAGCGGCCGTCCGTACCGGCAACCAGCAGGGCATTCTCCGCGCCCGCGCCCGTGAGGGTATAGCTGATGGTGAGGGTCTCACCCGGATAGATCAGCACTTCACCGTCCAAATCCTGTCCCTCAAGGCTCAGTTCGACATCCAGAGGGCGGTAATAGGGAAGCACGATCGTCTCGCCGGTAGCGGAAAGCACCAGTTCGATCCGGTCGTCATACACCTGCGGATTCAGGCTGAAAATCTCGTCGGCATCCTTGCCTCTGGCCGGCCAGTCCTTCCGCTGTTCCCAGGTCTCGCCGTTGTCCAGGGAGATGCACCAGTAACCTTCCTCGTCGATCTTCAACTGGGGAGGGTAATCCACATAGAGGGGATTGTTGTTCACGATGATGATCTCGCCGTCAATCGTCCAGACCCAGTGGCCTTCCTCGTCCTTGGTGATCGAGATGGCCGGGCCGAAGGCGTCTTCGCCGTCCTTGCCGTCCACACCGCTGTACAGTTTCAGCGTCGAATCATCGTTGAAAACCAGGGTATAGCCTCCGCGGCCGTCCTCGTCCTCGAATTCCTTCACGTCCACGACGTATCCGCCGGCGGCCATCTGATCCACGATCTCCCGGAGGGAGCTGATGGATTCATTCATCTGCGTCACCTTTTCGGAGAGCTGATCAATTTCATTCTGCATGGTGATAAGCTCGTCCCGGACGAACTTGCCGCAGCCGCTTGCCAAAAGGGCCGCGGCCATGATACCTACTACGATATTCTTTTTCATTTCGATGATTTTTGGACAATGGTGATTTGGTTGAAATAGGTCGATCCGCTCATGAGATCGATAGTGCCCTTTCGGGTTTCCGTGCCTTCCGGCAGGGAGGCGACCTGGAAATTGAGCCTCAGGAAGTCACCTTCTGCGACAAATCCCTTGTAGGTGATCCAGTCGCCATTGATGTCGCACTTGAACCCAATCGGTGCCGTGAGCCAGACATCGAAGTCGCCGCCTTCTGCGGGAACTTCGATCTCGCGGGGATAGGCGCTTAATTCAGGCGTTGCCTGGAGGAGCTGGAACGTCGTGACCACATACTCCGGATTGTTCTTCGGGGAAACGGTGATTTCGCAGAAACGGATCTCAGAACTGGTATTCGACTCCACCTGGAACGTTACCGCCTTCTCCTCCGGATTCGCCACGGCCGTGGCCCAAGAATCCGATCCAGAAGAAACAACATATTCGAAATTAGCGTCGTAAGAGAAAGAGTAGCTACCGGCATCCTTGCCGATAGGGACGATGACCACCGCGTCCGCAGGCTTGGTCACCCGCGGTTGGAACACGACCATCTTGAGGGCGGAGACGCCGTCGCAAGTTGCCGAGAGGATGATGTAGCCCTCCTCGAAGACTTCCGGCGCCGTGACGGTAACCAGGCCCATGCCTGTCTCGGCATCATACCTTACTTTCGAGAAATAGGTACCGTCCGTACCCGAGGTGACCACCAGCTGGTCCTCGGTATCGCCTTCAACGACGACTTCGAAGGGCACTCTGAGCGTTTCACCGGCGCCGATAACGACGGTGTCCCGGGGCTGTCCCTTGAAGGAAACCTTGACAGGAATATACTTGGCAATCTCCAGCACGGTGTCGTCCCACTGGACGAGGCAGACCTTGTCCGCCTCCACGATGACATCCTTGAAGACGCCGACGCCGTCCATGTCTTCGGCGTTGGCCAGTTTCACATACTCTTCCTTATCTTTATCAGGATAGAAGCGCCACTCGCCTTCTTCCACGCGAATGGCGGGTTCGACGAACTCCAAAGTGTCGGTCGCGGCGGCCACGATGGGGTTGCCGTCGGCGTCGAGCATGAAGGTAAAGTCGACGGTCCAGTAGTAACGGCCGTCCTCGCCAAGCGCCACGCCCACAGGATGGACGATACCATCGGCACCATCCTTACCGTAGGAGATGCGGACCACCTTGCCGTCCCGGAAGGAAAGGTCGTAGCCGTCCGGATCGACGGGCGTGACGGCGCTGACGGTCTGGCCGTCGTTGAGCTCGGAAACAATTTGTTGAAGGGATACAAGATCCTGATTGACACCGTTGACCAGCTCCTGAAGGGCGGTCAGCTTCTCATGGGTCTGGTCCAGTTCAGACTGTACCATGCCCGTGCAAGAAGAGAGGAGAGCCAGCATCGCCGGCACTACTCCCAAGAGGCTTCTTCTCATAAGTAATACACGTCTTAGTAACACAAAGATAAAAAAAACAACGCAATTTCCAGCAAGAAATCTTATATTTGTGATTCAATATATGGTCGAATATTGAAAATATAAATATAAGGAATATGAAACGTATCTTATTGTTCCTCGCCGCGGCCGCCTGCCTCGCCACCGGCTGTAATCGCGCCCAGAAATTCACCGTTCAGGGTAACCTGAAGGACATCAATTTTTATAAGGTCGATTCCCTGAGACTGGAGTCCGACCAGCTCGAAAAGCCCATCTTCATCGCTGTGAACGACCGGGATTTCGTGTTCAAGGGAAGCGTGAAGGAAGCGGCCATCGGCAAAATCTTCCCCGTCGGCATCTCGAAGCGCAACCAGTTCCTGATCCTGGAGAAGGGCACCATCACCTTCAAGGACGGCCTCGCCTGCGGAACGCCCCTCAACGATTCCACGGCGGCCTTCACCGCCCGGCTGAAAGCCCTGAAGGACAAGTTCCCGAATCCGGAGGACAAGGAACTGCGGCAAAAGGCTTTCGAAGATGAATTCTTCAAGTTTGTCACCCAGCACAAAGATGATCCCTGCGCCGCCTACGCCATTCTCCTGGCGAAGAACCGGATGAGCAAGGAATCGCTCTCGAAGCTCATCCAGACCGCGTCTCCCCACATCCAGAACGACGGCGATGTGAGCGCGCTGAAGAAGATCCTTACCATGACCACCAACTAGGATGAACAGGATCGCCCGCATCGCTCTCCTCCTCCTTGCCGTCACGGCCTGCAACCGCGCCGGCAACTACACGGTCATCGTCTCCCTGGACGGCAACCGTTGGGACTATCCGGAGCTGTATGACATGCCGTTCTTCGACAGTCTGGCCACGGTGGGAGTGAAAGCGGTGATGGAGCCTTCCTTCCCGGCATCGACCTTCCCGAACCATTACACGATGGCGACGGGGTGCGTGCCGGACCATAACGGTATCGTCCACAACAGCTTCCGGGATCCGGACGACGGCTCGCACTACGCGATGGCCGACTCCACGAAGCGTTTCAACCCGAAATACTACCTCAAGGAGCCCATCTGGATCACAGCGCAGAAACAGGGCGTCATCACCGGCAACATCTACTGGCTGGGTGGCGACGTCCCCATCCAGGGACAGTACCCCACCTATTGGCGCAACTGGAACGAGCAGCCCCACTGGGAGTTTGAGGAGCGGGTCGATGAGGCCGTGCGCCTCATGAGCCTCCCGAAGAAGGAGCGTCCGCGCCTGCTGATGGTCTATTTCGACGAGCCGGACCACACCGGCCACGTCTACGGGCCCGTCTCCGCCGAAACCGCGGAAATGACCCACCACATGGACAGCCTGATGCATAGCTTCTACCTCCGGCTGAAGGCGCTCCCCCACGGCAAGAAAATCAACTTCATCCTTGCGGGCGACCACGGGATGACGGAAATCAGCCCCGACCGCTTCATCTCCTGGGCCGAAGCCCTGGACGACGCCTGGGTCGAGGACATCGCCGGCGCCATCCCGACGAGCATCTTCTGCAAGGAAGGGATGGTCGATACGGTCTATAACACCCTGTCCAAGATTCCCCACTTGAATGTTTACCGCCACGGCGAGCTGCCGGACTCCCTGAACTATGGGACCTCCGACCGCCTGGGCGACATCATCGTGAGTCCGGACCTCGGCTGGCAGTTCAACTACGCCCCGTCCCGGAATCTCGGTACCCATGGCTTCGCCCCGCAGGAATCCGACATGCTGGTGTGCTTCCGCGCTATCGGACCGGATTTCAAGAAGCACTATGAAGCCGTCCCCTACCAACCGGGCCGCCTCGCCGGCTTCAAGAACATCGACCTATACCCGATGCTCTGCCACCTGCTCCGCATCAAGCCCGCCCCCGTGGACGGCGACCTGGAGCGGATCCGGCAGATCCTGAAATGACCAATAACACTAAACACACACTGATATGAAACTAGACGGAAGACGTGAAAGCTCCAATGTGGAAGACCGCAGAGGAATGAGCGGCGGCGCTGTCGCCGGACTGGGATTGGGCGGTGTCGCCCTCGTCGCCATCATCACCCTGCTGATGGGCGGCAACCTCGGAGACGTGATCCAGAACGTCTCGAATTCGGGCGGCCTCGGCGGCATGACCGAGCAGGCCTCCTATGAACCCACGGCCGAAAACGAGGCCCTCGCCAAATTCTCCCGCCAGATTCTCGCCTCCACCGAGGATATCTGGACCGCCTATTTCAGGCAGACCGGCATCGGCACTTACCGCGCCCCCACCCTCGTCCTTTACACCGGCTCCACGCAGACCAGCTGCGGCACCGGCCAGGCCGCCATGGGCCCGTTCTACTGCTCTGCCGATGAGAAACTGTACATCGACCTGAGCTTCTTCTCCACGATGAAGAGATCCCTCGGCGCCGACGGCGACTTCGCCTATGCCTATGTGATCGCCCACGAGGTGGGCCACCACGTGCAGCACCTGCTCGGAACGCTGGACCAGGCCCATCAGCAGATGGCGCGGATGAACTCCGCCAACGCGAACCGCGTGAGCGTCCGCATCGAACTCCAGGCCGACTTCCTGGCCGGCGTCTGGGGCCATTATGAGAGCACGAGCTTCAAGTCCCTGGATGACGGCGACCTGATGGAGGCCATCAATTGCGCCTCCGTCATCGGCGACGACTACCTGCAGAAGAAATCCCAAGGCTACGCCGTCGAGGAGTCCTTTACCCACGGCACCGCCGCCCAGCGCATGAAATGGCTCAAGAAGGGCCTGCAGACGGGCGACATCCGCCAGGGTAACACCTTCGAACTAAGTGACAGTCAATTATAAATATGAGCAAACACTTTACTTTACCTTATGAAGGAGGCCTGATCGAAAAAGATCTTCCCCAGGGCATCCTGCACAATTATGAAAAAATCTGGACGGAGATCTACCCGGAGTCCCGTCCCGCTTCCTATGCCGTCGCCGACCTGATTGTCGACGCCATCAAATCCACTCCGGAAGGGCGCCTGTTCCGCCTCGGCCTCACGACCGGCGCCACGCCCACGTCCCTGTACAACGAGCTCACCCGCCGCTACAAGGCCGGCCAGGTCTCGTTCCAGAACGTGGAAGTCGTCTCCATCGACGAATACTATCCCTCTTCCTCCGACGCGCTCCAGAGCCGCAATCACCGGCTCCACGAGACCTTGCTGGACAAGGTCGATATCAAGAAGGAGAATATCTACATCCCGGACGGAACCGTTCCGAAGCAGTTCGTCTCCAGCTACTGCGCCGAGTTCGAGAAGAAGGCCCGCAACCTGGACCTCCTCGTGATCGGTGTCGGCGAAGAAGGACAGGTCGGTTTCAATGAGGCCGGCAGCAACGAGAAGACCCGTACCCGCACCGTGCGCCTCTCCTATAAGTCCCGCAAGCGCCAGGCCCGGAACTTCAACCACGATATCAACGCCACGCCGGAAAGCGCCATCACGATGGGTATCGGCACGATGCTCACCGCCGGACGGATCGTCCTGATGGCCTGGGGCGAGGACAAGGCCGCGGCCGTGAAGGCCATCGCCGAAGGCGAGATGACCTCCTCCTGCCCGGCTTCCCTGCTGCAGCGTCACGACCACATCCACTTCTTCGTGGACGAGACCGCCGGCAGCCTCCTCACCCGCGTGGTCGCCCCCTGGCTCGTCGGCCCGTGCGACTGGACCCCGAAATTCAAGCGCAAAGCGGTCGTGTGGCTGTGCCAGACTGTCGGCAAGCCCATCCTGAAACTCACGGAGAAGGACTACCTGGAGAACTCCCTCGGAGAGCTCCTCGAGAAGTTCGGCCCTTACGACAAGATCAACATCGACGTCTTCAACGACCTCCAGCACACCATCACCGGCTGGCCCGGCGGCAAGAAGGGCGCCGAGTCCGAAGACGGAACGCGCCCGGTATCGGCCACGCCGTATCCGAAGACCGTCCTCATCTTCTCCCCGCACCCGGACGACGACGTGATCTCCATGGGCGGTACCTTCATCCGCCTGGCCACCCAGGGCCACGACGTGCATGTCGCGTATGAGACCTCCGGTAATGTCGCTGTCCATGACGACGTCGTGCTCCAGCACATGGACGCCGCGTTCCAGCTCGGCTTCGCCGATCAGTTCGAGGCGGCGAAGAAGCTCGTGGAGAGCAAGCGTCCGGGCGAACCCGAACCGCGCGCCCTGCTCGAGATGAAGGGCGCCATCCGCCGCAGCGAAGCCCGCGGCGCCGTCCGTTCCTTCGGCCTCAACGACAACACCAACGCCCACTTCCTGAACCTCCCGTTCTACGAGTCCGGCGGCATCAAGAAGAACCCGCGCACCCAGGCCGACGTGGACATCATCAAGGACCTCATCCTGAAGCTGAAGCCCCACATGATCTTCATGGCGGGCGACCTGGCGGACCCGCACGGAACGCACCGCGTCTGCACCGAGGCGGCCCTTGAGGCCGTGGAGCAGCTCAAGGCCGAGGGCAACGCCTGGCTGAACGAAACGCACATCTGGCTCTATCGCGGCGCCTGGATGGAGTGGGAGCTCGGCCGCGTGGACATGGCCGTCCCGCTGAGCCCGGACGAGGTCGTCAAGAAGCGTCACGCCATCTTCCGCCACCTCTCGCAGAAGGACATCGTCCCGTTCCCGGGCGAGGACCCGCGCGAATTCTGGCAGCGCGCCGAGGAGCGCACCTCGAACACCGCCAGGCTCTACGACGAGCTGGGCATGGCGGAATATCAGGCCATCGAAGTATTCTTAAAACTCTGCTAATATATCATGAAAGTCATCATCCGCGACAACGCCAAGGACGGCGGTCTCTGGGCCGCCCACTATATCGCCGCCAAGATCAAGGAGAAGGCCGCTCGTACGAACGAGCCCTTCGTGCTGGGTCTTCCTACCGGCTCCACCCCGCTGAACACCTACGCCGAACTCGTGCGCATGGTCAAGGCCGGTGAGCTGTCCTTCAAGAACGTCATTTCCTTCAACATGGACGAGTATGTCGGCCTCCCCGTGGAGCATCCCGAGAGCTACCACTCCTTCATGCACAAGAACCTGTTCGACCATATCGACGAGCCCAAGGAGAACATCCACATCCTCAACGGCAACGCCCCCGACCTCGCCGCCGAGTGCGCCGCCTATGAGAAGGCCATCGTCGAGGCCGGCGGCATCGACCTGTTCATGGGCGGTATCGGCGAAGACGGCCACATCGCCTTCAACGAGCCGTTCTCCCCGCTGGAGTCCCGCACCCGCGTCGTGACGCTCACCCAGGACACCCGCGAGGTCAACTCCCGCTTCTTCGGCGGAGACCCCGAGGCGGTTCCGGCCCAGGCCCTCACCGTGGGCGTCGCCACTGTCAATGCGTCCAAGGAGGTCATGATCCTCGCTTTCGGTTCCAAGAAGGCCCGCGCCCTGGCGAGCGCCATCGAAGGTCCGATGTCGCACTACAACACCGTCAGCGCCCTGCAGGCCCATCCCGCCGGCATCATTGTCTGCGACGAGGCCGCCATCGGCGAAGTGAAGGTGAACAGCTACCGCTACTTCAAGGCCGTCGAGGCCGCCGAGAACCGGTAAGCATCGGCACAAACCTGTCATGAAAAAAAGAAGGTCCTCCACCTTCCCGGTGGAGCCAGCCTTCTTTTTTTGACTAACATACAACCCTGAAATGAAGAAGTTAGTATTCTTACTCGCAGCCCTCGTCGCGACGCTCACCGCCGCGGCCCAGACCATTCCCGTCAATCCCAAGTTCGGCGCCGTGTCGGATGAGGAGGTCGATCTGAAAGTATATGAACCCGACACCTCGGCGGTCGCCGTGATGCTGTACCGGGATTATTCGATGGAACTCTCGATCAGCGACCGGGGAAGCATCCAGAAAGTGATCGACGTCCACGAACGCATCAAGGTGCTCAAGGAAGACGGCAAGAGCTACGGCGACTTCAGCTCCCTGTATTACAGTTCCAATACCCTGAAGGAGTTCTTCTCCAACATCAAGGTGGAGACCTTCAACCGGGAGGACGGAAAGGTGGTCCGAACCAAGATGTCCAAGAAATACGAATTCGACGAGAAGTTTTCCGACGACCTCCGCCGCCGTTCCTGGTCCGCCGAGAACGTGAAGGTCGGCTCGGTCATCGAGGTCTCCTACCGGTTCACCTCGCCCCGTTATTACGACATCGACGACATCGACATCCAGCTTTCGATTCCCGTCAATATGACGCATATCGAGGCGGGTTACGCGGAGTATTTCAGGGTCAACCGCACGCAGCGCGGTTCCGTCTCCACCCAGTTCAAGCAGACCGACCGGGTCGCCCGGCTGGGATCGACCAACTACCGGATCGACATCGACAACTACGACGCCGTGGACATCCCTGCCCTGCCGTCCGAGTCCCATAGTTTCTGCCCCGAACAGTACCGGGGCGCGGTCGTGTACGACTTGTCCGGCGTCGTCATCCCCGGATCGGTCTATGAGACCATCAGCATGACTTGGCCGGACGTGGACAAGGCGATCCTGGAATCCGACATCATCGCCGTGTGCAAGAGCAAGTTCCGCGACACCAAGGAACTGGAAGCCTCACTCGCGGGCATCGAGGACGACGAAGCCCGGATCGTCGCGGTCCGGAACTATATCGCCGACCGGGTGAAATGGGATGAAACCAGCCACCTGGTGCCGGATGGCGCGTCCAAGGTCCTCAAGCAGGGTTCCGGTTCGGACGCGGACATCAACGCCCTCACGGCCAGCGCCCTGAACTCGATCGGGTACTATGCGGAGCCGGTGATGATCCGGCGCAGGACCAGCGGAACGCTGCTCGACTATCACATCTCCCTCCGTTCGTTCGACACCTTCATCCTGCGCGTGACCTCGAAGGACAACAAGTCCTGGTACCTGGACGCCGCCCGCAAGGAAGGATACATCAACGTCCTGGATCCCCGTTTCCTCGTGAAAAAGGCGCGCCTGATCCCGTTCAGCGGTCCCGGCGACTGGGTGGACCTGACGAACCTGACCCAGAGCCGGGTCGTGGAGGCGGTCCAGATGAAGATGGCGGAGGACGGCACCCTGACGGGAAGAGCCCGCATCGTCGGCCAAAACGAGGACGCCTATGACATCAAGGCCCATTACAACAGCTTTGACAACGAGGACGCCTTCCTCGAGGACATCGAGTCGGACGAAGGCATCGAAATCACCCGTTTCGAGATCAAGGACGAATACGGTCCCAGCGTGGAACTCGACTTCGATTTCGAGCAGGAGGTCGATACGGGTAACCTGCTGTACATCAAGCCCATCCTGAGCCCGTTCCACTCCCAGACCGCCTTCCAGAAGGAAGACCGGAAACTGCCCGTGGACTTCCCCTATCCCGAGAACCTCAACTACTCGTACTCGCTAGAGATCCCGGACGGATATGTCGTGGAGGAACTGCCCGCCAAGGCGGTGCTCAACTGCCCTTCCGTGGGCGGACGCATCCAGTTCGGAGCCCAGCAGATCGGGAATGCCGTGAACATCACCTACCGTTTCTCGATGAGCAAGACCATGGTGCTGCCGGACGAAGAATATGCCGACCTCCGCGCCTTCTGGGAAACGGCCGTAGGTATCGAGAAATCCACCATCGTCCTGAAGAAGCAATGAGATACCGACTGATCGTCCCGCTGCTCCTCTGGGCGGGACTTCTCTCCGCCCAGGAGAAATACAACGCCGTGGTGCTGGCCGATGAGGAATCCTTCACGATGACCTCCGCCACCTCCGGGACCTTCACGGTTCTCCGGTCCGTCCGCGTGTTCAATGACGCCGGCCTGGAGGACGCCGAGTTCAATGAGTATACGGACCAGTTCCGCTCCCTCACCTCCTTCAAGGGGACCATCGAGAAGGAAGGCGCCAAGCCGGTGAAAATCAAGAAGGACGACCTCGTGACGGTATCCGTCGCGTCCGGCCTCGCGGAGGACGGATTCATTAACGCCTACCAGCCGACGGCCTCCTACCCTTTCACCGTCACCTACGAATACACGATGTCCTTCCACAAGGGCTTCGCCTCCTTCCCCGCCCTCTTCCCGGTCACCGGCGAGAAGGTCAAGGTGGAGAAAGCCTCCTACACCGTCCAGGTGCCGTCGGGCACGGAAATCCGGTATATCGCCGCCAAGGCCGGCGAGCCGAGCCAGAAATCGGGCAAGGTCGATACCTACCGCTGGGACTTCCCCGTCTTCGAAGGATACGCCGACGAGGCCCTGATGCCCACCTGGCGGGAGATCGTCCCCTTCGTGATGGTCGGTCCCGTCAACTTCACCTATGCCGGCGTCTCTGGCAGCCAGGGCTCCTGGGAAGACGTGGGCGCCTGGTGCTATGGACTCAAGCAGGGAACGGAAGACCTTCCGGCCGATGTCGTCACCCGTCTGAAAGCGATGACCGCCGATGCCGGCTCCGACCTGGAAAAGGTGCGGATCCTGTATGATTACCTCCGGGAACACACGCGCTACGTGAGCATCCAGCTGGGTATCGGCGGCTACAAGCCGTTCCCGGCCAGCCAGGTGAACAAGACCGGATTCGGCGACTGTAAGGGCCTGTCCAACTATATGCAGGCGATGCTGGACGCCGTGGGCATCCCGTCCTCCTACACCCTCGTGAACACCAACCGGTCCCAGTTCCTGCCGGGCTTTGCCGGCATCGGGCAGATGAACCACGTGATGCTGTGCGTCCCGCTTCCCGAGAAGAAGGACACGCTCTGGCTCGAGTGCACGAACCCGTCCGTCCCGCTGGGTTACCGGCACGAGGACGTGGCGGGCCACGATGTCGTTCTGGTCACCGCCGATGGCGGCATTCCCCACCGGGTTCCCGCCTATGCGGACTCCTTGAGCCGGGACTTCCGTGAACTGGAGGTTCTCCTTGAGGCCGATGGTTCCGCGAAGGTCTCCGTCCGGCGCAGCCTCTACCTGGACGAGACGGAAAGATGGGTCTCCATCCGCGACTGGAAACCCGAAACGCAGCGTTCCAAGCTGACCTCCGGCCTGACCGTCCAGCCGCAGTCCTTCGTCCTGACGGGCGTCAAGGACAATTTCCGGGATTATGACGGACCGGGCTACTGCCCCTGGATGCAGGTCGATTACACCTTCGACACACGCCAGTACGCCACCGGAGGAAAGGACCGTCTCTTCGTTCCCGTCAATCCTTACCCGATGGGAGCTAACCTCCAGCGGAGCAAGCGGCAGAACGACCTCGTCTGCCGGCACGGAAGCGTCACCCGCGAGCGGATCAGCATCCGCATCCCGGCCGGCTATACCGTGGAAAGCCTTCCCAATCCGGTCTCCCTGGATACGGAATGGGGCACTTTCACGGCATCGGCACAGGAGCAGGACGGAATGGTCACCATCCTCCAGGAACTGCGGTTCAAACAGTTCCGGGAAGGCCCCGACCACTACGACAGCTTCCGGACTTTCATCCGGGCCATCAATAAAGCCTATTCGTCCAACATCGTCTTGGTCAGCAAATAAAAGACAGCCCGACAATCTGACTCGATTGCCGGGCTGTTCGTTTAAAAGGGCCGGGACTACTTGAGAACCTCGGCCAGCTTCTCTTCCAGGGACTCGCCACGGAGACCGCGGGCGACGACGGTGCCTTCCGGATCGATCAGGAGATTGTCCGGGATGGAATTGACATTATACACATCGGACGCGACGCTCTTCCAGTATTTCAGGTCGGAAAGGTGGATCCAAGGCATCTCCCACTCGGTGATGGCCGCCACCCAGGGATCTTTGGCGCGGTCGAAGGACAGGCCCACGATATCGAAGCCCTTGTCGTGATACTTCTTATAGGCGGCGACGACATTGGGCATCTCAGCCTTGCAGGGGCCGCACCAGGAGGCCCAGAAATCGACCAGGACCCACTTGCCCTGACCCACATACTCGCTCAGCTTGTGCATATTGCCGTCCGGGTCGGCCTCCTCGAGGTCGAGGAACTTCTGGCCGATGATGGCCTGCTTCTTCTCCTCGGCTTCCTTCATCTTGGCCTCGGACTCCTCGATCTTGCGCTTGAGGTTCTGGACATACGGATGGGAAGCGAACGGAGCATCGGAATTCACCAACTCATTGAACTTGTCCGGACCGGCCATGGAACGGATGGTCTGGATGAAAGCGACGGGCACCAGGTTGTCCTTGTTGTCCTCCACGACGCTCAGATAGCAGTCGCGGAGTTTGTTGAACTGCTCCCGGTATTCGGGCATCTTAGCCTGCTGCTCCTCCTCGGGGAGAGCGCTCAGTTCCTGGACGTATGCATTGTACTGCCGATACATCTCGTCGGTCTTGAGGTCGGCCTCCGTCACGCGGTTGTTGAGGTCGGAACCGGAGAGCGTGTTGTTGGAAAGGTCGGCCTGCACGGGCACGCCGTCATTGAAGAACATGAAGGTCCAGTCGGAACCCTCGACATTCAGGTTCAGGAAGGCCTCCTTCTCCGCCTTGCCCTTCATCTGGAAAGTTCCGCCGGCGACGACAGCACTGTCGATGCGCTCGGAACTGAGCGCGTCCACCAGGTACACGGCCACTCCGTCCTCCGGAGCGTTGATACCCTTCACGTTATACTTTACATTGTTTCCGGAGCAGGCGAGCAGCCCCAGGGCGGCAACCGCCAGCGTAAGGATTGAGATTTTTTTCATATTAACATTGTTTATTGATAGTTATCTACTCTTAACGGGCTCCATATGGATCGTGACGATGGACCCGTGCCCGAAGCGTTCCTTGATCTTATCCTCGATGGCGCTCACGATGTCGTGCGCCTCATTCAGGGACATTCCTCCGTCCAGGCGGACGTGCGCCTCGATGGCGATCCTGTTGCCGATTCTCCGCGTGCGGAGGTTGTGCGGCTCGCTCACCTGCGGGAAGCTGCGGATGATTTCCTCTATCTCCCGCTCGGTTTCTGCCGATAAGGAACTGTCCGTCAATTCCCCGGTACTCACCTTCAGCAGGTCCCAGGCGACCTTGACCAGCATGCCGCCCACGACGATGGACGCCAGCGGATCCAGCACCGCCCACCGCTGCCCCAGCAGGATGGCACCGCCGATGCCGATGGCCGCCCCGATCGACGAAAGCGCGTCGCTGCGATGATGCCACGCATTGGCAATAACCGCCGGAGACTCGAGGGCCTTGCCCTTGGCAATCGTGATACGGAAGAGGATTTCCTTGACCACTATCGACAGCAGCGCCGCCCACAAGGCCAGCATCCCCGGGGTTTCCAGCGTCTCCCCCTTCAGCCAGCGGGCGATCTTCAGCGAGCCGGAAACGATAATGCCGATGGCGGCTCCCACCAGCGCCAGCGCCACGAACAGCGTCGCCAGCGTCTCGAACTTCCCGTGCCCGTAATCATGAGAATCATCCTGCGGCTTCGCGCCGATGCGCACGAAAACCAGCACAATCAAGTCCGTCAGGAAGTCCGACAGGGAATGGACCGCATCCGCCACCATGGCCGAGCTCCCCGCCACGATGCCGGCGACAAACTTGAACGACAGCAGCACCAGATTCCCGATGCTGCCCAACAGCGTTACTTTCGTAAGCTCATTTTCGCGTGTCATGGCCCGTTCTGATCTATTATGCGAATATACTCTTTTTCAACGACATTTCATCTCGGGCATATTGGTATATTGTAGGATTTACACTATATTTGATATAGCATTCAACATGGACCAACCAACCATTAATTACGTTATGAAAAAGACCCTGTTACTTCTGCTGGCCGTCATCGGCCTCTGCTCCTGCAAGAAGACGCCCGAGGCCGTCTCCGTCCCCTTCGAGCAGGTGGAACACTATTTTGCCAAGGCCGATGGCCCGTTCTCCCGGAAAATCACGGACCAGGCGACCTTCGACAGCATGTTTTCCCCCACCTACACCATGGAGGTCCAACAAGCCCCGCTGGATTTCGGGAAAGAATTCGTCATCGCCATCGTGAATACCGTCACGGATGAAAAGACGACGCTCTCCCCCGTCTCCCTGGTCAAAGAAAACGACAGCCTCGTCTTCACCTACAGCGAGCAAATCGGCGAAAAGGAGACCTACACCTCAACGCCCAGCCTGATCATCCGGGTGGACAAACAGTACGACGCTCCCCTCCAGGTCATCAAAGTTCAGAAATAAAACAAATAAATCCGGCTCAGCGGCCGGATTCTTTTTTCTCTTTTCCCCCTATTCTCTATTCCGGAAGAGACTGGATTCTTTTCGCAAATTTACTCCAGAACACGGCACGTTTATAGTTCTCAACGCTGACAGCGGGAACATAGATGGGGCAGTTATTCGTGTTATCAAAAGTAAAATCATTGATTGAAGGAGGGGTGACAGGCCGCAGGGTGATGCTGGTAAGACTAGAACAGCCAGCAAAAGCCGCCACGTCAATTTTGGTCACACGAGATGGGATCGTGACACTGGCAAGGGTGCGACATCCTTCAAAAGCACCATACCCGATGCTTGTCAAGCTATTGGGCAACTCGACAGTTGTCAAGTTGGGACAATCGTAAAATGTGTAGGGTTCAATGGACGTCACACCGTCGGGAATCTTGATGCCGGCCAAATTATAACATTTTTCGAAGGCCCACGTTCCAATGGATGTCACGCCATTTGGAATGGAGATCTCCGTCAAGGCGTAACAAAAAGAGAATGCATTTCGCCCCATGCTAGTCACACTGTCAGGAATAATGACATCGGCCAACTTGGAACAACCGGAGAATGTATAATCCTCAATGCGTGTCACACCATCAGGAATCTCGATGCTTGTAAGGCTCGTGCAATTTCCAAATGCCGCCTCTCCAATCGACGTAACACTGGCAGGAATCGTGACACTGGTAAGACTTGTGCAATTTACAAATGCCTCCTCTCCAATTGATGTCACACCGGCAGGAATCGTGATGCCGGTCAAGTTGAAACATTGACGGAACGCTTGTTTCCCAATGGCTGTTATCTTTTTATCGAAAGTGATCGTCCCTTTACCATCGACATAGGTAATAGACACTATGTTCGCGTCAAACGCGCCGGTGTTAGGGATTACAACGCTCTCATCCGAACTCGTAAAGATGATGTAATTTCCCGGCTCCTCGACCGGATTTTTGGAGCAGGATGCCACCAGCACAGCGGCTAAACAAAAATATAAAACAAGGTTCTTCATATCTAAATCGTGTACAATACAAGAAAACTAATTCGAGAGGGCCTGAATTCGTTCAGAATAGTCCCCCCATCCCTCTGCGGTCTTATATGCATCAATGCTACCGGCAGGAACATAGATGGGACAGTCATTCGTATCCGTAAAAGCATCAGCGAAGATCGAAGGGGGCGTTTTTGACAGTATGGTAATACTGGCGAGACCAGAGCATTTAAAGAATGCCTTTCCCCCGATTGACGTAACGCTGGCAGGAATCGTGATGCTGGTCAGACTAGAACAATTATAAAATGCTCCATAATCAATAATTGTAGCACCTTCGGGAATTATGATACCGGGAAGACTTGAACAATAAGCGAAAACCGCAATCCCAATAGTTGTCACGTTATTAGGAATTGTAACGCTGACCAGGCTTGAACAATCGAAAAAAGCATCTTCCCCAATGGTTGTTACACTTTCCGGAATCGTGATACTGGTAAGATTCGGGCATTTTAAGAACGCCGCAGCCCCGATGCCTGTCACACTATCTGGAATCGTAATACTGACAAGATTCATACGATTTGAGAATGCATTTTGGCCGATGGTTGATATTTCTTTATCAAAAGCAATCGTCCCTTTTCCATCTTTATAAGAGATGGATATTATTTTTGCGTCAAGGGCGGAGGCCAGATAAGGGGTGACAATATTATTATCCGAACTCGTATAAACGATGCTGTTGCTCGGAATCGGCTCCTCAATCGGAGTCTTGGAACAAGAAGCCACAAGCACGGCGGCCAAACCAATTAATAACGCAGGATGTTTCATATTGTGATCGAAATCTCTGTTTATTCTGTTTATATATTCTAAGTTACGAACTTTTTTCTGATATAGCACTATTCCTAACACATTTTTACAAAAACACATTTTGGCCTTTAAATTCCTAAACCAGACAATATTACGCGCTACTCATTGATACACATAGTCTTATATTATTGTATCGCCAAAAACGGACCGTTTTTGTCTAGGATTTTATAACATCAAAAAATGCCATGTTTCATCATTAGAAATAATACTACTGATTAAATGCCCGATTCCTCATAGTCTTGCATGCAAAACAAAAAAAATCCGGCCGCTGAGCCGGATTCCTAGGGTTTCATTTAATCTTGAGTTTCAATTAACAGTCATTGATCCACAGTCCTATCTCCTTGATCTTGCCGTCTTCGTCCAGGATATAATAACCGAACGCCCAATCACTCTTACTCCAATAATAGTCATACCTGGACGGATTCTCCTCTCTCTGCTTGAGGATGACACCCTCCTTGTATTTCATGTTGGGCTTCTGCCCAACTCTCAACCCTCCGTCGAACATATCGGCAGCGACCAGAAATTGGGGAGTAACGATGGTGTAATCATTCAAGCACCCGCTTTCAAAGCAGATTTCATCCCCGCCGGCCAGCGTGACAGAAACAAAATGAGTCCCTTGACATTCGTTGAAGCCCTCTTTATATGAGGCGACTTTCCCAAAGGTCCATTCAATGCACTCGAGAGCGGCCTCCCGCCGCTCCTTGCTCATCTTGATGTACTCGCCCGTTTCGGGATCGTGGTAAGAATTAACATCCTCCGGCAACCCGGTGCTGAAAATGCGGTCGCCAAACTTAACCTGCCCGATGGACTGCGCCTGCAGGGCCGCAGGCAAAAGGAAGAGTAATAAAATAAATATCCGTTTCATACGGCCTGATTCTTATCAAATACTTCGCCAATCTTTTCTATTAGAATCCTTTTCCCATCACGCTATACTGTTCCAGAACCTTCCCCTCCTTGTACACCGCGAATCCCCTCTTCCCGCTCCTGAGAACAATCCCCCCATACCAGCATCCCGGTCGCTTCCCGGTCGCCTTGGCTCTCTTCAGCGCTTCCTCGAGGGTATGGAAATAGTAAGTGATCATCTCGGCGACGAAGGTAGGTCGCCGATGTGCTAAGGTGGGGTACAAGGAAAGAGCTTACTTCATCCGTTTCAAAACGGTATCGCCCCACTTTAACTTGTCTTTACTCAAAACCCGAATTTCCTGAATTCCTTCAATAAATCCTCCTGCCATCAATGCTTTCACAACATCATCCACAACAGGATTATTATTGCAATTCAACTCTATTACACCATCCTTACGCATAGCCCATTCGCCTTCGCCTGTGTATCTGGACAAATCAAAAGATCTTTCCAACTTGAAGGTGTGATCCGAATTTAATTCCAACTCCACATAATAAGCGATTGGATTCTTACGATGTATTCCGCCCTCTCTTCCTCCAAATGTGCCGCAAATAGTAGCATCAGTATAGTATTGGCTTTTACAAGAGAGAGCCAATAATAAAATGGCGATGTAGGCAATTATTCTTCTCATCTTTGATAATCTTTGAACTGCAACTAATTCAAATTTAAGCATTAGTTCACACTATTCCAACGACACCCCGCCACCTGGGCATAAAAAAACCGCCGCTATGAAAAGTGGCGGCAGATGAGGGCTTTCTTTTATAGATGCTAAGGACAAACCGCGCGAACGGTCAATCCATCTATTCGATCGGTCCTTTGCATCGGATTGGGGAAACCCGTCAGCTGAAAACCATAAGCACGAACAGGATAATCCGGGACAAGATCAGATGTCCAGCAAAATACTGTGAACACAACACGGGTTTGCCAGGTAGCATATCCGGCATAGGGAAACAAGATGTAGTTCCCATTAGGACCAGTCACCTTCATAACATGTTCACCTTGACGGAGTATTTCTTCGAAAGTGCACTTATCAAACAGTTCCTTGGCTTCTTCCGTTGTAGGCATTCGCCAGTTGCCACCCAAAAAGGCATGCGCTGCATCGTCTTCAAGGTCGAGCCGTGTCTTGTTATCCACCTCGCCCCATTTGCTGGCGGTAACGTATTTTGTCAACTGGCTATAGTCATTGTTGGCTTCATTCACTTCCTTACACAACAGATAGTCTTCCCATCGGTAAAAACCTATCGGCTTGGGAGTCAGTTCTCCCCAGGAAATGTAATAGCCGTATTCATCCTCATTACGTGCCCCAATGTTGGCGGATGCCCAGCGAACGGATAATCCAAGATCAACAGCCTTGATGTCACTGGGTTTTGGCAGCGGTTTGAAATCAATGATAGCCAGACGCAACCGCTTTGCGGCATCGTTGACAGCATTCTGTTTATCCCGGTTTATTCCATCCCGTTTCTCTATATTCTCTCTTATGTCGACTGCAGACTTGTATGCGTCTTCAAGGCTCTGATAATCATCTGTGCTATAATCCAGAGGGTTTATTGTTGCAAGCAACTGTTTGGCCTGCCCGATTAAGCAATCAAGGACATTGAATATCAATTCGTTAGCGACTGGAGCCTTTTCGCTTTTTACCGGACGAATGGGCAAACCGAGGTATCTGCATTCCTTGCCGCCCCATGGGGCACCATGTTCATTAATATCCAGGATAGTTGCTGCTGTGCCGCTGGGACAATCAGAGCACCAATATTTAGCGCCATATTCTTTATTGATGATTTCGTCCCAAAGAATATCTCCACAGGCCGGCAGAAATATCGAATTCCCATTGGGACCGATATATTCATAGCCAAAGACGCCATTCTTTACGGCTCTTCTGTAATCGCATTTGACTAATTCAATCATCTCCTCGAAAGTTGGCGTACGCCAGCCTTCGCCAAGGATAACGGTTGCGGCATCGTCTTCTGGCTGAAGGAATGCGTAGTCTGGATTATCGAAGCCTAGATAGTAATACTTGGAAAACGTAATCTCGTCATACACATAATGCTCCTCCGTAGTAGGCTCCGCCCACTTGTATGTTTTCCATTCATAATACGACTTTGGCTTCGTTTCCCCCCACGCAAAGTAATCACCGGAATCCTCCGGACTTTTGGCTCCCACGTTCTTGGTCGCAAACAATAAACCATCCAAACCAAGATCCACATACTCTTCCGTCTCGACATAAACCGGGACGGTAACAGGCTCCATATTATTCCCCTTCTCACATGACGGAATCATACAAATCATCAGAGAGAATAACCAGCAAATATGTTTTTTCATTTTCGTACTTTTTAAGCGAATGCAAAGATAATCATAAAAATCCGAAATTTAATAGGACTTTGTAGTGATTTGGCGCCCAGAATGTCAGAAAAAAACACTACTCTGACCATTTCACAGATTTGGTTTTTATGTCTTGTCCTGAAAATGACGGGAAGGGCAAGAGTGAACTTATTTCAGGACGGCACGCACAGGTCTGCGGAAGGACAGCCCGCAACTGGTTATATGTCAATACGTTACAAAACGGCCGTCTGCAGACCCCAGGAAAAATGAGGGGGTCTGCGGAAGGGCGAAATGCAAGAGGCTCATGATCAGCGACTTACAAATGCACGGTCCGCAGACCCTCACAAATAAAAAAAACCGCCGCTATGAAAAGCGCCGGCAGATATATAGTAGTTTTTTTTAGGTTTGTAAGTGGCTTCGTATCGGCCGCTTACTTATGGTGTAATTCGTAGCGGGAGTGGGTCACGTACTCACAGACTCACCTCCGCTCTTTTACGACGCTAAAACACCAGCTGAACCATATAGAAAGCTCATAACCGCCGGACTATGAGTGAGACCAAATATACGCCAATGAACTACTGGTCACAAATAAGTTCAAGAATCTGCGACCGAGAGCAAATATAGGATAAAACCGCCGAAATTCCAACCGCCGAATCTTTACCGCCGTTCCAACACCTTCATCCTCGAGAACAGTCATCGGCTCAAGATAACAGCGCGGATTGTCGGGTAGTCATTCTCCACTCATCTTGGAATGGGTTATCGCGCTGAGTCTATGAGCCGGAAGATGCCGTATTGAAGTCCGCCCCGAGAATGGATTGGGGTGGAGGGGCTTCTTTTTTTCTTTATGATAGATTATCACCCAAATAGATGTTCGAGTCATGCCTCTGCTACTACAGAGGAAAAATCGAAAGGTTTTTCCTTTTTTTGTATGGGACCGGAGGAGCCTGGAACTCATCGATTTGCAACCACTTGAAGATCAAGCAGTTAAAAGCAGTCTGGTTCCAAGCCTGCCGAAATAGAAGGGGACCAGTGACCAGTCGTTTCGTAACCACCTGATTATTAGTGACATACAATTGACCTGGTTCCCAGCCTCAGGGGTAAACAGATGTTAGGATGAGTTTACTCCCCACCTTGTGAGTCTAGCGGAGATTAATCAACCGAATCTGGATCGAGCAGGACTTCCGGCAACATGGATTCGTATGTTTTCAGGAGATCGGCATCCGCAAAACCAACAACGTCAAGAATCCTATAGTCGTCAATGACAGCACCATTTACAACATTGACCTCATTGACACATATCTTTCCCCAATCACCACGAGGGCCGAAAACCTTAAATACACCATCCTCGGTATTTAGGATGCTCATCAGCGCATATCCTTCTTGACAGATATCCTTCCAGGTAAGACGAACCGGTATTCTAAGATGAAGAATCGGAGTCCCTTCAACCCCTCCGGTGATGATCATCTCTTCCTCCCCTATCGACAAAAGACATCGTCGTAGACTACGGTAAGTGTCCTCCTCAAAGATATAGCCGCCAACAAACCCTTTTGCGAACAAATGGCTTTGGAACCCGGCAAGAGGATTCCGAATGCTCTCCTCCAGGGTCTGGTTCGTGAAAACTCTGTTATAGACGTCACGCCATTTCACCTCAAAGGCCTCATCCGAAATCAGGTATTTTTCCAATCGGGCAAAAGACCTGTCCGGGTCATACCATTCTTCCTCACTCATCCCTGCCACATTCCACGGAAGGATAGGATCATCGCCCACAAAACAACGATACACAAAACCTTGATCGTTATCGTAATCATCAATTATCTGCCGTAATGTAATCTTCATAAAATGCTGTATACAGGTAATTAATACTCGAGTCTATACCAACACCAATAAAAGGATTATAATACCGTCCAAGAGCCGCCTTTGTCCGGGCCTTCTCTTTTAATGAGACCCTCGGCTGGTGAATTCAATTTAGAAGTGCAACACACTTCAAAAGTCAAAGATATACAAT
>JAFYTP010000028.1 GCA_017558775.1 Bacteroidales bacterium
GTCCGTCACCGAGAACACCCGCGTGTCCTACCCGATCTACCACATCGAGAAGATCGTCCGTCCGGACAGCCACGGCCCCGCAGCCAAGCAGGTGATCTTCCTGTCCGCCGACGCTTTCGGCGTCCTGCCTCCGGTTTCCATCCTGACTCCTGAGCAGACCAAGTACTACTTCCTCTCCGGCTTCACCGCCAAGCTCGCTGGTACCGAGCGTGGCATCACTGAGCCCACTCCGACCTTCTCCGCCTGCTTCGGCCAGGCCTTCCTGGAGCTCCACCCGACCAAGTACGCCGAGGAGCTTGTCAAGAAGATGAAGAAGAGCGGCGCCAAGGCTTACCTCGTGAACACCGGCTGGAACGGTACCGGCAAGCGTATCTCCATCCGTGACACCCGCGGCATCATCGACGCTATCCTCAACGGCAGCATCGACAAGGCCCCGACCAAGATGATCCCTTACTTCAACTTCGAGGTTCCGACCAAGCTCGAAGGTGTCGACACCGGCATCCTCGATCCTCGCGACACCTACGCCGATCCCGCCCAGTGGGAGGAGAAGGCCAAGGATCTCGCCGGCCGCTTCATCAAGAACTTCCACAAGTACGAATCCAACCGCGCCGGCAAGGCCCTCGTCAAGGCCGGTCCGAAGCTCTAGTCAGTACTTGCATCCTTATAGAAAGGCTGGTCCGTTTGGACCGGCCTTTCTTGTTTATACCCGAAATATACCTTATATTTGTAAATATGACAAAGAGACTGATAACCATCACCCTGACCGTCCTTCTCGTGGGACTGGTCTCCTCCTGGAATCTTTCCGCGCAGTTCCCGCGCGTAAGGGTTGAACCTTACCTGACCGTCGAGGAAATCCCCGATGCCGTCATGTTCCTTCCGCCGCCTCCGGAGGAGGGGACGCCTCAGTTCGCCTATGACGAGGCGCAGTACCAGTGGGGCAAGACCCAGCGGGTTGGGGCGCGTGGCGTCCGGGCCATCCGCGAGGAGACGACGAACGTCGACTCCATGGCCGCGATGTTCAGCGGCGCCTTCGGTCGCAAGCTTTCGCGGGAAACCACTCCGAAAACCATGCGTCTGCTGGACCGCAGCATCCGGACCTTCCGTCTCGGCGCCACCCGGCCCAAGGCAACCTACATGCGCCTTCGTCCGTATGTCTTCTACCGGGAAGGGACGCTCATTCCCCGCAGCGAGGAAGGTTCCCGCGGGAGCGGTTCCTATCCGTCGGGTCACACCGTCCGTGGTTGGGGCATGGCCCTGGTCCTCGCCGAACTCAATCCCGAGCGCCAGGACACCCTGCTCAAGGCCGGTTATGAATGGGGCCAGAGCCGCGTGATCGCGGGCTACCATTGGCAGAGTGACGTGGACGCCTCCAAACTCCTGTCTTCGGCTACGTTCGCCCGACTGCAGGCATCTCCGGAGTATATGGAGGACTTCGCCGCGGCGCGGGAGGAACTCCAGGCCCTGGAGGCTTCCGAGCGCCAGCAGGCCTGGCTCCGCTCCCAGCACTCCAATCCCGAAGAGCACCATTTGGTCCCGAATCGCAAGGCCGTGAAGGACAGCCCGTACAAGGGGCATAAGAATTATGGAAAGAAGATCGCCGTGTTTGGCGGGTCCTTGTCCGTGAACAAGGAGTCCGACGCCGCGAAGCAGCTTTGGGCAGATCTCCTGAACGCCGAGGTCACCACCTACGGCGTGGGCGGGGCCGGTTTCTCCTCCCAGCAGGGCTACACCCTCCAGCAGCAGGTGGAGGACGCCGGCGTCTATGACGTCTATGTGCTGTGGGCATCGACCAACGACTATACCAACAGCCGCGAATGTGGTACCTGGAAGGATTACACCGCCCTCGACGGCTACGACAAGAGCAAGCTCACGACCCAGTGCGGCGGCATCAACTACTGTATCAAGACCCTGCTGGAGAAGAACCCTAACGCGGAAATTTACTTCTTCACTTCCCTCCGTTTCTTCGGTGTCGATGCCGGGCACAACCCCTTCTCCACCGAGCCCAACAAGACCGGCAAGACCTTTGCCGATTATATTGAGGGCCAGAAGGCCTGCTGCGCCTACTACGGCATCCCGGTCCTGGACCAGTTCAATCTCCAGGGAATCAATGAATTCAATGTGGACAAGTTCTATATGGAAGATAAGCTCCACATGAACGAGGAAGGCTATAAGCGCATCGCTCCCGCACAGGTTGCATTTTTAGCGGACGGCCGGTAGCTGTACGCTAGTTTGGCACAAGGTATCCCTATCTTTGCCTTCGGAAACCAAAAAACCGAAGTGCAATGATAGGGAATTTTATTACCGTGGCCCTTGCGGCCCTCGCCATCTGGCTGCTCGTGGACAGCGCCGTGGAATTCACCCAGGAAGGTCAGGACGACTCCCTCGCTACCGAGCCGTGACTGTCAGGCCGTCGTAGGCGGGCTGCACGTCGGAGCGGATCCCGCGCTCGGCGCACCGCCGGCGAAGATCCTCGCAGAAAGCCTCGTGCGAAGGGAAAGCATGACTCAGATGCGTAAGCCAGGTGTGCTTCGCGCCGATGCGGTCCGCAAGCTCAAGCGCCTGATCCAGCGAGAAATGCGAATGGTGGGGGAAATACCCCACCGTGTTCAACGATACGTGTTCCAGCCCCTTCAGCTTATTCAGCTCGCTCTCCGGAAGGGAACTCATGTCCGTGATATAAGCGATGTTCCCGAACCGGAATCCCAGCACGGGCATCTTGTCGTGATACCCCCGGATTGGGAGGATATTCAGATATCTGACACCGTCGATGCTGCCGCTTTCCGCCCCCGGCATGGCGGGCAGGGCCGGCACGATGGCATTGTCCGTCGGGATGAGCGTCCCGTCCGGCTGCTTGTAGAAATACCCGATGTCATGGACCCACTGCAGGTCGCCGGTGTTCTCCAGGGAGGTGATCCGGAAAGGTTTGTCGTCGATGAGATGCACATGCCACTCGGGGGCTCCGGGATACTTGTGCTCCGCGAACGCATACGCATAGTCGTTGCGCAGCGCCGTCAGCACCTCCTCCTCGCAGTACAGTTCCACCACCTTGCGGTCGATATAATTGAACGACCGTACATCATCCAATCCGCCCGTATGGTCCTTGTGCTTGTGTGTCAATAGGATAGCGTCCAGATGCCGCACACCCTTCGCCAGCATCTGCGCCCGGAAATCCGGACCGGCGTCGATGAGGACCTGGAACCCCTCATACTCCACAAACGCCGCCGCGCGCAGCCGCTTGTCCCGTGCATCCGCCGATTGACACACCACGCACTGGCACCCGATAATCGGCACCCCCTGCGACGTCCCCGTCCCTAAGAATGTGAGTTTTACTTCCCCCATTGATAGCACGCTTCAGGGAAGTCGGTGTTTGTCTGAAAACCTGTGCCACCCTCGGCACATAAGAGGGAGGGGCCCACCGCTTGCGGTGGGAGGGGTCGCGTAGCGACGGTTTTCAGACAAATACCGACTTCCCGCATATCTCTAAATGATAATCTCTAAATGATAATGTCTTCAAGTTGGTTCACAAGAGCCGGATCGTAAGGCTTCTCCACGCGGATGTAGTTGCCGGTATAACCAAACATGAGACCGCCCTTGACGGAGGATTCCCAGAGGACGCGCTCGGGGAGGCCTTTGTTGGCGGCCACGAAGGCCGAATGAAGCTCCTCGCAGAGGGCTTCCAGGCGCGCAACGCGTTCGGTTTTCAGGCTGTCCTGGACCTGGTCGGGCATGGAGGCGGCGCGGGTGCCGGGGCGCTTGGAATAGGGGAAGACGTGGAGATAGGCCGGTTTGATGCGGTCTTTCAGGAAGTTGTAGGTCTCCATGAAGAGTTCCTCCGTCTCGCCCGGAAGGCCCACGATGACATCGATCCCGAAGAAGACCTTCGGCTCGCCGGGGCGTTCCATCGCCTGCCGGATATAGTCGATGCGGGAGGCGAACAGGGCCGTGTCGTACCGGCGTCCCACCTTCTTCAGCAGCACGTCGCTGCCCACCTGGAGCGGAATGTGGAAATGCCGCTGGAACTTGGTTCCGGAGGCAATCCAGTCCACGATTTCCTCCGTGATGAGGTTCGGCTCGATGGACGAAATCCGGTAGCGCTCGATGCCATTGACCTTGTCCAGGGCCTTGAGGAGATCCAGGAAAGATTCCCCGGTGGTACGGCCGAAATCGCCCGTGTTCACGCCCGTCAGCACCACTTCCTTGATGCCCTGCGCCGCAATCTGTTCCGCCTGCTTCACGACCTCGCAGATCGGAATATTCCGGCTTCGCCCGCGGGCGTAAGGGACCGTGCAATATGCGCAGAAATTGTTGCACCCGTCCTGCACCTTCAGGAACGAGCGTGTCCGCTCGCCGGAGGAGAAGGCCGCAAGAGTTTCGTCCTCATTATTGGCATTATTTGAGGATGAAACGGTGTTTATAGCCTTTTCGTCCTCAAAATCGCCCTTATTTGAGGACGAGAGAAGTGCCAAGGTCTCTTCGACCAAATGCGTCTTGTCCCCGGCGCCAAAGACGCGGGATACACCGTCGATGTCGTAGAGTTTGTCTTTCTTGAGCTCGGCGTAGCAACCCGTGACGATGATGAGGGCGTCGGGGGCCAGTTTGTGGGCCCGGCGCATCAGGTTGCGGGACTTTTTCTCCGCCGTTTCCGTGACAGCGCAAGTATTGATGACGTAGATATCGGCCACGGCGTTCCACGGGACGACCTCCAGACCGTGAGCGACGAATCCGCGCTCGTAGGTGGACGTCTCCGCGTAGTTCAGCTTGCAGCCTAAGGTGGTGAGCGCTACTTTCATGCGAGAATCAGGAATACGCAGGGTCTTTTGCCGATGGTGACGGGATGCTCCTTCCATTTGGCGACGAACTGGGTGCGGATGAAGGCGTCGGGCTGGGTGATGTTGGCCGCGACCGTGACCAGCGTCTTACCGCCCAAAGTGGCCAGCAGGTCCGCGAACAGGCTGTCGTTCCGGTAGGGCGTCTCGATGAGGATCTGCGTCTGGCGCTCCGCAGCGGACCGCTTCTCCAGCCGCCGGATGGCGGCGCGGCGGTCCTCCGTCTTGGCGGGAATATAGCCCACGAAAGCGAAGGACTGGCCGTTCAGGCCGGAGGCCATCAAGGCCAGCATCAGGGAGGAAGGCCCCACCAGGGGCACGACCTCGATCCCTTCCCGGTGGCACAGGGCCACGAGGGCGGCGCCCGGGTCCGCCACGGCGGGCAGACCGGCTTCTGAAATCAGGCCCACGTTGCGGCCATTGTCGAACAAACGGGCCAGGGGAGCGATCTCCGCCGGCGCCGTATGCTCGTTCAATTCATGGAATTCCAGTCCCTCGATATGGCCTTTCAGACCGGCGCGGGACAAGTAGCGCCGGGCCGTCCGCACCTCCTCGACCACGAAGCAGTCCAGCGTGGGCAGCAGTGCCAGCACCGGGGCCGGAATCACTTCCGCCGGCTCGTTGTCCCCGAGGGGCGCGGGAATCAAGTATAACTTTCCTTTACTCATTGACAGGGGTGGGAGTTGGTTGCGCCAGGGGTTGGGCGTGTCCGGTGGAGTCGATCTGCAGGACCACCCGTCCGGCGGCTCCCTGCGGAACCTCCTGGTCGCGCTCCTTGCGCGGAGTGAACATGTCGCGGAAGAACTGCTTGAAGTCGTTGAACTCCCGCTGGTAGGCGATACCGACGCCGTTCCGCTGGCTGTTGTCCAGGAAACTCGTGTACTGGTCGGCCGAGTGCGAGAACAGGTTCAGGCGGAAGGTGCCCGGCTTGTCCAGCTTGATGTCGATGTCCAGGTCGCCCGCCACCTCGTCGGTGGTGGTCCCGTACAGCCGGCGGTTGCCGATGGTGCCGTTCACGACCACCCGGTTATTGAACAGCTGCGTGGACAGCGCCACGTCGAACAGGTTCTGTCCGGCGGAATTCTGCTGGTAGTTCAGACCGAGGTCCAGCGGGATGTTCAGCCGCTGGAAGATGCTGTTCAACTGTCCGGCCATGATGCCGGTCATGTTGGAATACAGCATGTTGGAGCCGTTGGTGGAGATGATGCCGGACTCTTCGTTAGGCAGGAAGCTGTTCGCGATCAGCAGGTACAGGAACTGCTTCATCACCTTGTCCTCGGTGTTCAGCGCACTCTGCACCAGGCCTTCCGTGCCCGGATCTAGTTCCGGAATGTCGATGTTGAACTTGATCTGCGGGTTCCGGAGCTTGCCGGTGATGTCCAGCAGGCAGTCCACCTCGCGCCGGCTGCCGCCCGTATCCTTGGAGGCGGCGGTGGAAACCAGCGTGGAGATATCGGCCTTGGTCGAATAGAGACCGGTCACGTTCAGGTCGGAATCCATCACATCGCCGTTGAACCGGATGCTGCTGCCTTCCTTGATGGTGAAATCGCGGGTCACGACATCAAGGGCCGAGAACCGGAAGTTGCCCTGGCTGAGGGTGTAGTCGCCGTTGATGTTGAACAGGCTGTTCTGGCCCGTCCGGATGCGCAGGTCGATGAGGCCGGAGCCCAGCCCCCGCAGGTTGTTCTCGCCGATGTCGATATGGGCCATCACGGACGGCGTGGCCCGGACGCGGACCCGGATGTCCAGGTTGCCGCTGGATTTCTTCTTGTTGTTACGCGTCGATCCCATCATCGACTCGTATTCGTCTTCCTCGTATTCCTCGAAAGGCGATGTGAACACCAGCAGGTCGCCGGTGGCCTTGGCGGTGCCGGCTCCGAGCGGGATGTGCAGGTCGCCGTCCTTGACGGTGCGGGCGTCGATGTTGAGGGCGATGGCGTCGAAGGGACCGGTGATATCGACACGTCCCGTTCCGAACACGTCGCCGTAGATGGGCGCGTTCCGGTCGGTGATGCCCAGCACCTTCATCCGGTCGAACTGCACGTGCGTGTCCAGTCTCATATTCTTGAAGCCGCCGAACAGCAGGCTGCCGGTCACGGTGCCCTTTCCGTCGGATTCGTCGGTGAGGCTGACTTCCTTGAAGTGAAGACCTTCGGTGTCCAGGGCGACCGGACCCACCACGTGATAGAGGACCTGGGTGAACTCGATGCCGAGGAGGCCGTCCACGATCTTCAGACCCTCGCTGTCGATGCGAAGCTTGTCCAGGGTGCCGTCCACGCTCACCTTGCCGTCCAGGCCGCCGCCGAAGCGGTCGAAGATGCCGGCGAGGAAGGGCGAGGCGTAGGCCATGTCCAGATGGTTCAAGACCGCGTCGGCCCTGATTGTCTTGTCTTTAGGTCGATAGAAACCGTCGATGTCGAAGTTCCGGACGCCCTCGTTCAGGTTCCGGATCCGGATGTCGAACCGCTTCTCCGGTTCGTTCCAGACGCTGCCGAGCTGGAGCCGTCCCATCGGCCTGCCGGCTACGTAGGTGGAGTCGCAGGAGATGCTGGCCAGCAGCGAGAGCGACGGCTTGGTGGGGGAGACGAGGTTCGCCCGTCCCGTCGCCTGACCCTTGAAGTCCATCTTCCCGTCCATCAGAAGGGTGTTCAGCAGGGAGATGTCGAAACGGTCCATCCGGACGGCAAGCGTGTCGGCCCGGTTGGGGGAGAGACCGCCTTCCAGGACGAGACTCTGCGCGCCGTTCGTGATGCTGAAACGCTCCACTTCGATGTCCCCATTCCTGTAAGTGACCTCGTCGGAATTCAGGTCCCAGCGGTTGCCTTCGTACCAGATGGCGGACGGGAGGGTGTTGGCCGTGACGGCGAGACCGTCCGGGTGCCGTGTAAGTTTGCCCTCAAACCGGAGATCGGCCTTGTTAAGCTGATCCTCCTGATTGTCAAATGAATAGGCGAGCGTGAAGCGGTCGTCGTCGGCCGTCAGGTCAAGCTTGTTTCCGCGGAGGTCGAACCCGCCAAGATTGATGTCGGAACCCGTCAATGCGGCATGCAGGGCGTCGCCGCGGTTGTTGAAATTCAGCTTAAAGTCCTTCAAATATTTGCCTCCGAGAGCAAGACGGCCCGAGGTGACGTTTCCGTCCACATGGCCCTCTTCATCCACCTTGAGGTTAAGGGATGTATTCTTCTCGACATACAGGCCCGGAAGGGCGTAGGCGAGCACTTCCCGGGTATCGAAGAACTTGAAGTCGACTTCATAAGGCGTTCCATCCCAGGGCGTCCCCGGTTTCTCGAGGAGCGAGGGCAGTTCCTTGTGGACCAACAGGTCCTTCAAGTCGTTGACCATCGCCAGAATCGGCTTCTGTCCGGAGAAGTCACCCTCGGCGAAACTGGACTCGAAGCGGATCTTGTGGGTGCCGTCGATCTCATTGGCCCTGGCCGTGATGTCGCCGATATTGTACCGGCCGGCGGCATTCTCCAGCACGACGTCGCGGAGATTGACATCACCGAGGAGGTCCTTGTCGCGGGTGCGGACGAGGTTGCCATCGGCCAGGAAGGAAACCTTGGAAGGTCCGCGCTTGTCGATGTTCAAGGCGTTCAGGTCCGCGTAAAAGACGTCGGCGTGGAACTGGTAGGCGGCGTCCCGGTTTTTGGGGGAGACGTCGAACTTGCCCTGCAGCAGCATATTCAGGTTCGGGTCGTTGCAGGAAATGCGGCCGTCGAAAGCGTCGTTCGCATAGCGGCCCGAGGCCTGGATGCCGGTATAGTCATATCCCATCGCGCGGAGGCGGTCCACCTTAAGGGTGTCGAGCCGCACGTGCAGATTGCCCTTGGCAAGGGAAGCGTCCACCGCAGTGGTGAGCGTCACCGGTCCGAGCGCGTCGATACCCGCGATCCGACCGGCGTCGAGGTCCTTGGTCTTCAGGGTTCCGCCGATGGAGATGTCCCGTTTCTTGTCGATGACATCGCGCAGGACGAGGTCCACGTCGGCCGTGCCGGCGTTGGATTCGAGGTTGCCGTTCACCGCCAGGCGGTTCAGGGTGCCCTGCACGGTGGCGTCCAGGTTGAACTCCGTACCCCTGCCCATCTTCTTCAGGTCCAGCTTCGTATCCGGCGCCCACTCCTTGATGAAGGTGGCGAGACCGTCCAGGTCGAACTGGAAATCCTTGACCTGGAAGTCCAGGTCCGTGGTCTCGATGAAAGGAAGCCCCCGCATCGACCCGTCCACGCGGGCCTGCACGCCGCTGCCGTATTCATGGAACGTAAGCCCCCTGAGGTTGAAGTCGCTGATGGTGCCTTCCACCTTGCCGGCGATATCGGCCTTGAAGGTCATCTGGTCCATGTTGGGGGCGAAGTGGGAGACCGTCTGCATCGACAGGACGCTCGGGGAGACGAATTCCCCTTCGAGGCGGACCCGGTCCACGAAGTCCTTGTATTCGTCATCCAGCGTGCCCAGAAGGCGGAAGTACCGCAGGTGCAGGTCGGAATCATTGTCCTTGATGTGGAGGTTGTCCAGCAGGACCTTGCCGTGGCCGACATTCACCTTGCCGGAGACGTCCTGCAGGTCCAGGCCGGTCTTGTCGGCGATGCGGAGGTGGCCCACATTGGCTCGGATTTCCCCGTCCTTGACCAGGATATCGGAGACGCGGGCATTGACCTTGACCTCCAGATTGTTCCAGTCGATGACGTTGTCGGGAACCGGCGGGTGTCCCTTGGCCCGCATCTTGGCGGCGGCGGGGTGGTTGATCATCCGGAAGGTGAAGTTCTCGAGTTCCACCCTGCCGGCCTCCAGGAGGTCGCCGAACTCTTTCTTCTCCTTGTCGGGATCGGACTTGAGGCGGAAGACACGTGATAGGTTGTTCGTATCCTTCCCGTCCGGTCCAGGTTCGATGACGAGGTTGAATTCACCGTCCTCCAGCCGCAGCCGGCTCACGGAGATGCGCTCCTTGCGGAGGAGACCCCGGATGGAGAAACGGGCGGACAGGTGCCCGACGCTGAGAAGGGTGTGCTGCCGCGGGAAAGCACCGTCGGAATAGGGCGTACGGTCCCGGACGATGACGTTTTCGAGGGTGACGGCGTCGAAAGGACGCACCGAAATGCGGCCCACCGTGATGTCTCCGTCGATCTTGTCCGACAGCACCGAAATGGCTTTTCGGGCGAGGGCGGTCTGGACGGTGGGGGACTGGATGGCGACGACCAAGGCCAGCAGCAAGATGACAATTGCCGCCAGAATCCAGAGCGTTATGCGAAATCCCCTTTTCACTAACCTACAAAGATAAGAAAAGTTTACTTATCTTTGCAGTCTGAAATCGACTTCTTATGGCAGATATCATCCTCGGCATCGAGTCATCCTGCGACGACACCTCCGCCGCCGTCCTGCGCGACGGGGTGCTGCTGTCCAACGTCATCGCCTCCCAGCAGGTCCACAAGGACTTCGGCGGGGTGGTGCCGGAGCTCGCGTCCCGGGCGCACGAGCAGAACATCGTCCCGGTGGTCTCGGAGGCGCTCCGCAAGGCCGGCGTGGCCCCGGAGGACCTCACCGCCGTCGCCTTCACCCGCGGACCGGGCCTGTTGGGCTCGCTCCTGGTGGGCACTTCCTTCGCGAAGGCCCTGTCCCTGTCGCTGGACATCCCGATGGTGATGGTGAACCATCTGCAGGGCCATATCCTCGCGAACTTCGTCCGGCAGCCGGATAAGCCCGTGGATGAGCCGGAATTCCCGTACCTGTGCCTGCTGGTATCCGGCGGTAACTCGCAGATTGTCAAGGTGAAAAGCCCGCTGGATTACGAGATTTTGGGCCAGACCATCGACGACGCGGTGGGGGAGGCCTTCGACAAGTGCTCCAAGATGCTGGGCCTGGGTTACCCCGGCGGCCCGGTCATCGACAAGCTCGCCAAACTGGGCGATCCCAACCGCTTCCATTTCGCGAAACCCAACATCCCGGGGCTCGACTACAGCTTCAGCGGCATCAAGACGTCGCTCCTGTATTTCGTCCGGGACGAGATGGCGAAGGATCCGGAGTTCCTGGAGAAGAACAAGGAGGACCTCTGCGCCAGTTTCCAGAAAACCCTCATCGACATCCTGATGCAGAAGCTCATCCGGGCGGCGAAGGAGACGCGCATCCGCCAGATCACCATCGGCGGCGGCGTTTCCGCGAACAGCGGCCTGCGCGAGCGGCTCGTCGCCGAGGGGAAAAAGCGCGGCTGGAAGACCTTCCTGCCCGAATTCAAGTTCACGACCGACAACGCGGCGATGATCGCCGTCGCGGGCTGGTTCCGCTACAAGGCGGGCGAGCGCACGCCGCTGGATGTCGCCCCTGTTTCCCGGATGGCCGATTATTGATATGAAAGAGTTCGAAATCGCGAAGAAGATCGGCAAGGAGCTGACCGAGGCCGAGCTGAAAGAGGCGGCGGCCAAGGCCTTGGGCGTGAAGCCCGAGAAGGTCGGCAACGTCGTCGTCACCCGCCGTTCCGTCGACGCCCGCCAGGAAATCCTGTACCGCTACCGGGTGCAGGCGTACCGGGAAGGAGAGGCCTACGAACCTTATCAACTGCCTGAATATCAGGATGTCCATTCGGCCGAACCGGTCATTGTCATCGGCGCCGGTCCTGCCGGTATGTTCGCCGCCCTGAAGTTGCTCACCCGGGGATTGAAACCCGTCATCCTGGAGCGCGGAAAGGATGTCCACCGCCGCAAGGTGGATATGGCGAAACTGTCGGTGGAAGGCGTCATCAACCCGGACTCCAACTACTGCTACGGCGAGGGCGGTGCCGGGGCTTTCTCCGATGGAAAACTCTTCACCCGTTCCTCCAAGCGCGGCGATATCCGCGAGGTCCTGCATCAGCTCGTCCGCTTCGGGGCCGATCCGGACATCCTCATTGACGCGCACCCGCATCTCGGGACGGACAAACTGCCCACGATCGTTGAGAACATCCGCCTGTGCATCGAGGAGCACGGCGGCGAGTATCATTTCGACAGCCGCGTGACGGACATCGGGCCCGTCGCCGGGGGCTTTGAAGTCCATGTCGGCGAGACGGTGTACAAGGCCGCGAAGGTGATTCTCGCGTCGGGCCATTCCGCCCGCGATATCTATGAGATTTTCGAGCGCCGGGGCTGGACGCTGGAGGCCAAGGGCTTTGCCCTCGGTGTCCGCGTGGAGCACCCGCAGTGGCTCATCAATCAAATCCGCTATCACGGTAAATATCAGCCGTTTATGCCTACTGCTGAGTACTCGTTCGTCCAGCAGGTGGAAGGCCGCGGCGTCTTCTCTTTCTGCATGTGCCCCGGCGGCATCCTGGTCCCTTCATCCACGGAGGACGGCACCGTCGTGCTGAACGGTATGTCCAATTCCGCCCGTAATTCCAAATGGGCAAATGCAGGCGTGGTGGTGCAGATTGAGCCGGGTGACCAGCCCGAAGAGTATCAGGGACCTTTCGCCCTGATGGACTACCAGCACGACATTGAGAAGAAGATGTACGAATACGTGTCCACGCACGGGGGAAAGCACCCGCTTTCGGCCCCCGCGCAGCGGATGAAGGACTTCTGCCGCGGCATCGTGTCCAAGGATCTGCCCAAGACGTCCTACCACCCGGGCGCCTGGTCGTCGCCGCTGCACGAGCTCCTTCCGGAGCATGTGGCCCTGCGCCTCCGCCGCGCCTTCCCGCAGGTGGACCGCCAGATGCATGGCTATTACACGAATGACGCCCTTCTCCTAGGCGTGGAATCCCGCACTTCCTCCCCGGTCCGCCTGCCGCGCGATCCCGAGACGCTCGAGCACATCGACGTTCCCGGACTGTACCCTTGCGGCGAGGGCGCCGGCTACGCCGGAGGCATCGTTTCCTCCGCCCTGGACGGCATAAACTGCGCTGAAAAGGTTTGAATATGAAAGATATATCCGTTGGCACGGATATTGGATAAACAAATTTAATCCCGACATCGGGACTTGACCGTTAACACACTATCAGAAGAAATGGAAAAACTCAACCATCCCGCCATCCTGGTCGTCGACATGCTCAACGACTTCGTGACCGGCGCCCTTGCCTGTGACCGCGGCAAGGCCATCGTTCCCGCCACCGCCAGCCTGCTCAAGGCTGCCCGTGAAAAGGGCGTTCCCGTGATTTTTTGCAACGACTGCCACCTCAAAGGCATCGACTTCGAGCTGAAACTCTGGGGTGACCACGCCATCAAGGGCACGCCGGGTGCCGAGGTGATTCCCGAACTCGAACTCTGCGACAAGGATTATGTCGTTCCCAAGCGTCGCTACAGCGGCTTCTTCCAGACGGATCTGGACATCCTCCTCAAGGAACTGGGTGTCAAGACCGTGATCATCACCGGCCTCCACACGCACATGTGCTGCCGCCACACCTCCGCCGACGCTTACATGCTCGGTTACGACGTTGTCGTCGCCAAGGAAGCGACCAACGCCTTCACGGAAGAGGACTACGTCAATGGTCTTGCCTACCTCAAGACCTGCTACGGTGCCGACGCCTACACGAACGAGGAACTGATCGCCGCCTTCTAAAAAGCGGCCATTTATTCAACAAGCCCGGGGATGCCGATTCGGCGTCCCCTTTTTTTGTGCGGTGAAACCGATTTTGAATTATAGCAGTTCTTCCAGCAGTCCCTTGCAATGGCCCGGGATGATGATGTGATGGTTCCCGATGGGATCCGTCAGGAAGTAGCGCGCGTCAGAGGGGTTCAGGCGGACGATCACCTGCGTCCGGCAGAGGTTCTGTTCGTATTGATTGCCAATGAGTTCACCTTCCGCGACGAAGTGACGCTTGAGGTCGCCGGAGACCTTGAAGACGGTCACGGGACCCTCCGGGAAGACGCCGTGGATACCCACGCCGATGCCGGATTCGAAGTGGGTGTCGAACTGCCAGTCTTCCACCATGTTGAACGGGATGGTGCAGTGCGCGAAGAGGATTTCTCCCGTCTGGACGTCGATGCGGGAGGGATTTGCCTGGAAGCCGGAGACGCCGGTGAGGGCGTGGGCGGTCATCATCGACACCAGCGCCGGGACGTCGCCTTCGCAGCTGGCGGGAACCCCTTCGGAGTTGAAGCAGGACAGGGCCAGGCATCCGGTGTTGCCCACGGTGGAAAGGAGGTCAAAGCAACGGAGGGTGAAGGCGTCCAGGCTGTGACGTTCCACCAGCACTTTCAGCGCGTTATAAATCTGGACGGCGCCGGGATAGGCGTCGCGCACTTTCTGTTCCATCTCCTGCTCCTCCGGAGCGGGTTCGCCCTTGGCCTTGTCGATTTCCGTAAGAAGCTCTTCCATCGGCACTTCCTCCATCCGGATGCCCAAGGTATCCAGCAGGGCAATCGGGTCCATGTGGCTGGCGATGAGCCAGTCCGAGGGCTGGCCGATGACGCCGATGCGCATGTCCTTCAGCCGGGCGCGGGCCTCCTGCACCGCCGCCAGCGTCTGGATCCGACCGGCGACATAGGCGTCGGCCCCGTGCAGGACCTCGCCCCGCAGCCCCTGCTGACGCAGGAAGGAGAGGATTTCCAGCGACGCCGCCAGGGAATTGCTCTTGCCGGAGGTGAGCAGATAGTATCTGTCGATGCCCCGGGCGAGCATCTCGGGCAGCAGGGAGCGGAAGATTCCCTCCGCGCCGCCGGTGCGGACGTAGATGAGGTCCAGGGTATGCGAGCCGAAATCCGAGAAATCGGAGCCCTTGAACTCGTAATTCCCCTCCGGGAAGATCCCCTTCAGGAAAGCGTCGGACAGTTTGGAAACGGCGGCCTCGTCGTGGAGGCCGGAAGTGATGGTGTAGATGGCGATCATAACGAAAAAAGGGAAAGCTGATTACATCGCACCGCTACGACCTCCTACCCTTGCTGCATTCCTGCCCTGGGGGAGTTCGGAGGGAGCTGGTCGTGTAAGACTTTCCCGATGCAAAGGTAGTCAATTTTGATTCGACTACCAAATTATTCCACTTTCAAACTGTCAAAAATCAGCGGAAGCAGGTCCTCTACTTTCCCGAACTTGTAGATGGCGTGCGTGCCGATGAGGATGACCCTGAGGGGCCGGCCGAAGTGGCGCTGGTATTCGGCCATCACCTGGCGGCAGCCGCCGCAAGGAGCGGCCGGCATTTCGCATACTTCGTCCCCGTTCGCGCCCACGATGGCAAGGGTGTCGAAGGCGACGCCGGGATAGTTCGCGCCGGCGGCGAACATGGCCGTACGCTCCGCGCAGAGGCCGGAGGGATAGGCGACGTTCTCCTGGTTGGCGCCCTTGACGATGGTGCCGTCGACAAGGCGGAGGGCGGCGCCGACGTGGAACTTCGAATAGGGTGCATACGACCCGCTGCGCGCCTCGAGGGCGGCTTCGACCAGCTCACGGTCCTTCGGCTCCATGGCGGCCGCGGACTTGTACTCGGTGTAGTTGATTGTGATAGTCTTCTTGGTCATAGTTTTCAAAAGTAGGAATATTTTTTCAAAATCATTACTTTTGTACCAGAAAATCAGACGAAATGGCGGCTTTCGACCCTAAAAACCAACGAATCAAAGTCTGCATCGGCCTTTCCGGAGGCGTGGATTCCTCCGTGGCGGCCCTCCTCCTCAAGGAGCAGGGCTACGACGTCTTCGCCATGTTCATGCAGAACTGGCACGAGGCCGACGCCACCCTCCACGGGGACTGCGAATGGGAAGAGGACCGCTTCGTCGCCGAGCTCGTCGCCCGCAAGATCGGCATTCCCTTCTACTTCGTGGACCTGTCCAAGGAGTACCGTCAGCGGGTCGTCGATTATATGTTCGACGAGTATTCCAAGGGCCGCACCCCCAACCCGGATGTCCTCTGCAACCGGGAAATCAAGTTCGACGCCTTCCTCCGCATCGCGGAGAAGTACGGGGCCGATTACGTCGCCACCGGCCACTACTGCCGGAAAGAGACGCTTCCTGACGGCACCTGCCGCATCCTGGAGGGTTCCGACCCCAACAAGGACCAGACCTATTTCCTGTGCCAATTGACCCAGGAACAGCTCCGCAAGGCCCTTTTCCCCATCGGGGACATCGTCAAGCCGGAGGTGCGCCGCCTCGCCAAGGAAGCCGACCTCCCGTCGGCCGAGAAAAAGGATTCCCAGGGCATCTGCTTTGTGGGTAAAGTGGACCTCCCCACCTTCTTGAAGCAGAAGCTCCGCTCCGTCGAAGGTGACATCATCGAGGTTTACGACGCCTGGTATGCCGATGACACCCTGTATCAGTGGCAGCAGTCGATGCTGGATAGCTTGCTTCGGGAGGGTGTCACCCTGGAGCGCACCGTGCGGTATGCACCGGAAGAAAAGGTGCTGACCTCGGATGGCAAACCGCTGGGCGAGAGCCCGTACGACGCTGCCAAAGTGGCAGCCCTTTCCGACGAGGATCTGGCTCGTCTCGCCACGCCGCTCCACTATGACATCCGCTTCGAGATGGAGACCTACCGCAGCGGCAAGAAGCACATTAAGAAAACCCGCATCAAGGCCAATCCTTTCGGTGCCATTGTGGGCTCGCACGAAGGGGCGCAGTTCTATACCATCGGCCAGCGCAAGGGCCTCGGCGTAGGCGGTCACACGGAGCCGGTGTTTGTCATCGACACGGACACGGAAACCAACACCATTTATGTAGGTGAGGGCCATAACCACAAGGGACTGAGCAGGTTCTGCCTTCGCATCGACCCGTCCGAAATCCATTGGATCCGCCCGGACCTGGAGATGGCCGTCGGCGACATCCGCCGCTATCGCGTCCGCATCCGCTACCGCCAGCCCCTTCAGGGCGCCACGCTCCTCCGCCGCGAAAACGGCCTCTTTCTCCTCTTCGACACCCCCCAGCGCGGCATTTCACCCGGCCAGTTCGCTGTGTGGTATGACGGGGCGGAGATGCTGGGAAGCGGAGTGATAGCCTGAGGAAGCTAAAAACCAGGAAGCATCTTTTTGAAATACGGCCTGAACGGGTCTTCGATCGTGACGCTCGCGCGGGCCACGGGGCATACGGCAAAGTAGCCCAGGACGTGCTCGCCGCGGATGTTGGTGGGCACGTTCGCCGGTTGGGGCGTGAACAGCGGGATGGAAACCGCGTTCATCGTCAGGGCCAGCATATAGTCGAAATACCCCTTGTCCAATGTCCACAGTTCCAGGGTGATGACATCGCCCGTCTCCAGATACTTATAGCATTCGCCGTACTGCTGGCGGAGCACTTCCGACTGGAGCAGGGCCTCGATGGGGAAGCCCACGACTTCGTTGCTGTTGAAGTACAAGTCGGGGGCCAGTTTCGCCATTTCCAAGGGTTGGTATATGCCATTGACGGCATGGGTGAGCAGGTAGTAACTGTCGATGTCTTTTTCACGGCCCCAGACGCCCACCGTCCATAGACTGTCCATGTCCATCGTCATGCCGCCGGAATAGGCGTAATCGATCTGGTCCATCCGGAAACCGGGTTCCGGCATCGTCGCTTCGGCCTCGTATCCGGCGCCGTCGGGGAGACGGATACGGAGCTTGTACTCAACGCCTTCTTCACAGACATAGCCTTCCGGAGCCTCGTAGATGCCGGGCTCTTTCTCGTTGAAAACCACGTCATTGACCTTCACGGACGCACCCTGCACCATAGGCTGGGGCTCGTTGTGGAAGTAGGAGATGGACCGGGACAGGATGACGCGTTGTGGATCCTCCGGCCGGTCGGTGAGGGTGGCCTCGACGGCGAGATAATCGTGGTAGTCCGACCGCGACTGGATGTCGACCTTCTCCGTGCAGGCGCACAGGAGCAACAGGAGCGGGAGCAGGTACTTTCTCAACATGGTCAGAACTGGATATTGTAGGACAGGGACGGAATGATCGTGAAGAGATAGACCTTCGCCGCCTGAGGCTCTTCATCCTTGCGGCTGTACGTGAAGGCGATGGACCAGGCGTTGTGCCGCGAATAGGCGTTGTACAGCGACAGGTTCCATTCGGAGGACCAGCGCTTGGCGGCCACCCGCCGCTTGGAGCGCCAGGTGAGCGAGAGGTCCATCCGGTGGTAGTCCGGGAGCCGGTCCTCATTGCGGCTGGAGAAGACGGGAACCCATCGGTCCATGTAATAAAACCGTCCCACGGGGTAGGTGGTGGGCGACCCGCTGTAGAACACCCATTCGGTGGAGGCGGACCACTGCTTGGTGAAATCGTAGGTGAGGACGAAGTTCACGGCGTGCTCGTGGTTCAGCGGGGAAGGGTAGGGGTCGCCGCCGTTCAGTTCCGGGATGTGGTACCAGGCGCGGGACCAGGTGTAGGCCAGCCAGCCGTTCCAGCGGGCGAAATCGTACTTGAGCATCAATTCAGCGCCGTAGGACCAGGATTTTCCAAAGCGAAGGAGCCCCTCGCGGTCGGGATCGGCCAGGACGAGACCGGGGTTGTCCATAAAGTCGAGCGTGTTCCGGTTGTCCTTGTAGAACCCCTCCAGGGAAAGCTGCAGCGCCTCGCCGGACAGGAGGGCGTTGAGGCCCAGGGAATACTGGTCCGAGCGCTGCGGTTTCACGTTGGGAGAGGCGGTGAACCAGGCGTCAACCGGACTGCCGGTGATGCTGATGCGCGACTGCTGGAGATACTGGAAAGACCGCACCCAGGCGCCCTTGAGCGAGAAATCGTCGGAGAGGGAAAGGGATGCGGAAATCCGCGGCTCCAGGCCCGAATAGGTCTGGATGGCCTTGCCCTTCTCGAACTCGACCGTCTCCGTCAGCTCGTGCGTCTCCGGGTCGAAATACTTCTGCTCGGTGGGGCCGAGGGCGGTGAAGGTGGAGAAGCGGAGTCCGTACCGGAGGGTGAGGGGACCGATCTTCTGTTCGTTCTGCAGGTAGGCGGAAGGCTGGAAAGCGTAGTTCTTCGGAATCGTCACTTCCTTGACCATCGACTCGTCGTTCCGGGGCTTCGTGTCGCCGGGGACGACGCCGAACCAGGCGGCCTGCAGGCCCGCCTTGAGGGTGTTGTTTCCGTCGATGTACCAGGTCCATCCGGCCTTGATGCCGGACTCCCGGATTTCCTGCCGCGTGTCGAAATCGGCACTGTCCATATCGGTACTGATGTCATTGCGGTACAGGGAGTTATAGAGGATGACATCAGAGGTGACCTTGGGGGAGTAGACATGGTTCCAGCGCAGCGACTGGGTATGGTTCGCGAAGCCGAAGACCATCTCCTCGAGGTTGAATTCCATCATGCTGAAACCGAACACGTCCTTGCCGCTGAAAGCGCTCAGGTACAGGCGGTCCTTCTCGCCGGCGATCCAGCTCAGCTTCCCGTTCAGGTCGTAGAAATACATCTGCGTCTTGTCCGGCAGTTTCGCGCCGATGACCGGCAGGAGCAGGTCCATGTACGTCCGCCGTCCGGCGACCATAAAGGAGAGTTTCCCGGGGACGATCGGACCTTCGAGGAAGAGCTTGGAAGTGATGAGGCCGAAAGAGGCGTTTCCGCTGAAATTCTGGTTGTTACCGTCCTTGGTGGAGATGTCCAGGACCGAAGAGAGGCGGCCTCCGTAGGAGGCGGGAAAATCGCCCTTGTACAGGTCCGCGCCGCGGATGGCGTCGCCGTTGAACATCGACAGGAACCCCAGGAAATGGCCGCAGTTATAGACGGGGGCACCGTCGATGAGGATGAGGTTCTGGTCGATGCCGCCACCCCGCACGCTGAAGCCGGTGGAGCCCTCGCTCGGCGTCTGGACACCCGGCATCATCTGGATGACGCGGATGATGTCGTTCTCGCCCATCAAGGTGGGCATTTTCTTCACCAGGGCGGCATCGACACGCTCTAAACCCATCTGCGGGAGCTTGATCTCCTCCCGCTTGGACCGCGAGAAGATGGTGGCGGCTTCCAGTTCGCTCCGGTCGACCTGCAGGTGGAAATCCAGCTGCATGGCCTTCGTGACATCTACGGGCATCTCCGACGTCTCGTAGCCGAAATAGGAGCAATAGACGGTATGCTTTCCCGTGGGAACGTGGAGGGAGTAGAATCCGACGCCGTCCGCGGCAACTCCGGTTTTCTTGTCTTCCAGATAGACGACCGCCTGGGGGAGCGGCTCACCGCTCTCCGCGTCACGGACGTAACCCGAAAGGACGACCGTCCGGGTTTGCGCACCGCCGAAGATGGTTCCCAGCAGGAGAGCCACCGTCGTGACGGCGCGTCGGAGTGGAATCATGGTTACAACGCCTTGGCGGCGCTTTGTCCGGCGAGATAGCCGGTGGAGAAGGCGAGCTGGAGGTTGTAGCCGCCGGTGTCGGCGTCCATGTCCAGCACTTCGCCGCAGAAGTACAGACCGGGCTGTTTCTTGGATTCGAGCGTCTTCGCGACGACCTCGGCGGTGGAGATGCCGCCGGCGGTGATGACACTGCGCTCGAAGCCCACGAAGCCCGCGATGTCCATCTTCCAATCTTTCATCGCGGCGGCGAGGGTGTCGACGCTCACCTTGGGGTTGGTCTTGAGGAAGGCGAGGGTGAGGTTCCACGGCATCAGTTTGCCCAGCATGATGCGGAACAGCCGCTGGAAGCTCTGGCCCTGGGAGCGCTCGTCGTTGATGACCTCGTCCCAGAGCTTGTGGACGTCCTCGTTCAGTTTCTCCGCTTCGACGGCGGGTTTCAGGTCGATGGAAACGCTGACCTTCTGCCCGTTGTTGAGGGCGTTCACGGCCTTGCGGCTCACCAGGAAGCCGAGCGGGCCTTCGAGGCCGCCGTCGGTGAATTCGATGTCGCCGAACTCGGTCTGGGCTTCCTCCCCGTTGATGAAGAGGGTGAGCTGCACGTTCTCCAGGGTGTTCCCGTTGAACAGTTCGCCCAGCTCGGACATCGGCTTGACGCGCTCGATGTGCTTTTCAAACTTAGGATACCAGTCCGGCAGGGGAGTGATCTTGCGCTCCTTCACCTTGCCGTACACGGTGCGGCCGCGGAAGGCCTGCTTGATCTCGCCCGCGAGGGCGCTCTGCTCGGTCTTGTAACCCTCGGGGACGAGGGCGGTAAGGGAAGGATAGCAGGGCTCGACGCTGTGGCCGAGTTCCTCCGCCCACATATACCCGTCGCCGGTGGAGCCGGTGCCCGGATAGGACAGGCCGCCGGTGGCGATGATGAGCTTGGTGCAGGTGTATTCCTCGGTCTCGATCTTGGTCTCGATCTTGAACTGCGGCTTCTTGCGCGGGTCGTCGCTCGGGATGCGGCGCTCCTTGGTGATGGTGCGGACGCAGTCCAGGCTCCAGCCGCGGGCGGTCTTGTCGATGGTCTTGACCTCGCAGCCCAGGACGACCTTCACGCCCGCGAGGGTGCAGGCCCTGAGCAGGGTGTCCACCACGTCGCCCGCCATGTGGGACTCCGGGAAGGCGCGGTCGCCGCGCTCCACGACGCTCCGTAAGCCGTTGACCTTGAACAGTTCGATGAGTTTCTCCGGCGGCAGATTATGCCACGCCGGGCTGATGAAATTGGTATCGGTGCGGACGTGGTCGGAAAAGTCGCCCCACTCCTTGACGTTCGTGAAATTGCAGCGGCCCTTGCCGGTGATCATGACCTTCCGCCCGGCCTTGGGCATCTTCTCCAACACAGTTACCGTCCCTCCGTTTTCCGTCTGGGCCAATACCTCCGCGGCGCCGATGGCCGCCACGAGTCCGGAAGCTCCTCCTCCGATCACAATGATATCCGATTTCATAGAAGTCTTATTTTTCACAAAAATAGTAAAAAAATAGGAAGAGCGGTGCCGCTCTCCCTTTTTTTCGAGCCACTCACCAGGCTCGAACTGGCGACCTGCGCGTTACGAATGCGCTGCTCTACCGACTGAGCTAAAGTGGCTTGAACCGATTTCGGTGAATCGGGACTGCAAATATAGGAATTATTTTTGGAATCCAAACAATTTTTCGTCACGCGCCGGCCAGGTTCCGCTTGATGCGGTCCATCCTGCGCCAGGCCTTTTTGGACGGGAACGGATAGAGGAGGAACCGGCCCTGATGACCTTCCTGGAAGCTGGCGGCGTAGCGCCCTTCTTCGGACATCGGCTCCACGACGGCCCGCACGACGCTGTAGTAAAACGGGCCGGAAAAATCGGCCAGGAACGCGCTGGGAGCGTATTCTTCCAGCTCCGCGCCCGCCAGGGCCCGCTTCACCGCGGCCACGGCTTCTTCCAGGCTTCCCGCCCGGAACAGCACCGTGCCGCTATCCATCAGTTTGACTTTGTCCGCGTGGATCATCTTGTTCCCGTTTTTGCAAAAATACGGACTTTTCCGTAATTTTGAAACGATGATGAGACACCGTATCCTACTCTTCTCGGCCCTCTGGCTGCTTGTCGCCTGCGGTCCGAAAAATCATCCCGCGGCCCCCGTCGGGATGGAATATGCGCAATGGTTTGACCTGCAGGGCAATCAGGTGATTGTCCATTCTCCCTATGGCGCTGAGCCGGATACATTGACAGTGGATAAACCCCTGCGGAGCATCGTCTGCATGTCCTCGTCCTATATCGGCTTCCTGGATGCGCTGGGGTGCGATTCGGTTGTGACGGCCGTGTCAGGGTTGGGGTATGTGTCGGATCCGGAGGTGCGGGAGGCGGCCATCGACGTGGGCTATGACGCCGCGCTGGATTACGAGAGCATTGTCAAGCTCCAGCCGGACCTGCTATTGACCTATGCGGTATCCGCGGCAGAGCCGCCGTATCTGGCGAAACTGCGGGAGGTGGGTATCCGGACCGCCGTCATCCATGAGCATCTGGAGAGCCATCCTTTGGCCCGGGCGGAATACATCAAGTTGTTCGGTCTTCTGACCGGCCGGACCGCGCAGGCCGACAGTCTCTTCCGGGAGATTCGGGACCGGTACGAGAGTTTGGCGCAAGCCCCTGAGAAACCGAAGAAGGTTCTGGTGAACATCCCTTATGCGGACCAGTGGTACATTCCCGGCGGCGACAACTATATGACCCGCCTCATCCGGGATGCCGGCGGCGAGGTCCTCGGCGCTGTCGATGGTCGCTTCGAATCCTCCGTCATCTCCGTGGAAAAAGCCTTTGAATATGCGCAAGTGGCCGATTTCTGGCTGAATCCCGGCTGGTGCTCCACCAAGGACCAGCTCCGCAGCGTCCATCCGCTTTTCGCCGATTTCCCGGTGATCGACAAGCCCGTCTGGAACAACACGAAGCAATCCACCCCCGACGGTGGCAACGCCTTCTGGGAAACCGGCCCGGTCCGTCCGGACCTCATACTGGAAGACCTCCGCGCCATCTTCGACGGTGCGGAGGTCCCGGGTACTTACTATTTCGAATTGAATTAGATTCCGGGTCAAGCCCGGAATGACAAAAAAACTAGCCCGGAATGACGGGCTCTAGAAGAGCTTCCCGTTGTTGAACTTGCTGCGCAATCCGGCGAGCTCGTCGTCGGTGGCGGGGCGGTTGAGGGCCTGCTTCCTTTCGCTCTGGAATTGCTGCTTGAGGCGGGCGAACTGCTGTTTGGTATCCAGCGTGAAGTCGCCGTTCTCGATCCAAGCGAAGTAGGAGGGCTCGCTTTCCCAGATGTCCCGGGCCGTGCGGCCCTTGTGCTTGCCGAAGCTGATGGTGGGCTCGCCGTCGTCATTGTAGATGAGGCGGCCGGCGAAGTCCACGAAGCGGGCGCGGGCGCCGATCTTGGCGAGGGCGTCGACATCATTCTTCAGCACTTCCTGCTGGTACTCGGAGGGCTCGCTGTAGCGGTCAAGCTGTGCCTTGAGCACCTCGTAGGTGGCGATGGTGTCGGCCTCGGCCGTGTGCGCGTTCTCGAAGTCCTTGCCGCCGCAATAGAAACGGTAGGCGGCCTTCAAGTTTCGGGGTTCCATGTGGTGATAGATGTTCTGGACATCGACCATCTTGCTTTCGTGGAGGTCGAACTTGTCGATGCGGGCGAGCATCTCGGCGGCTTTTTCGCGGGCCTTCGGATCCGCCATCCGGGTGTGGCAATAGTCGCGGACGCGCTCGATTTCCTCCGCGAGGAGGGGAAGGTCGAACTTCGTGGAATTGAAGCCGGCGAGGTCGCTGCCTTCCAGCCACTCGGCCACCTCCGGGAGCACCTCGATGAACTTGGGACAGTTCACGAGGTCCTCATCCTTCACGCCGTTCACTTCCGAGGCGCTCGGGTTGATGGGGATGACGCGATGGTTGCGGTAGTCCCAGGGCTTGATCTTCCAGGTCTTGACGAGGGGCTCGCCGCCTTCTGGCATCACCTTCACGAAACTCAGTTCGATGATGCCGTCCGTGGCAATATTAAGGCCGGTGCTCTCGATGTCGAAGAAGAGCAGCGGCCTTGTAAGTTTCAGTTCCATAAGCTGTTATGAAATCATGATCGGCATCAGGATACCGCAGATCTTCTCGCTTTCGGCCTCTTCCTCGGCGGGGAGGATGAGGGCGGCGCGGCGGGCGTCGGCGAACTTGATGACCACGCCGTTGCAGCCCATGTTGGAGAGGATTTCCGTCAGGAAGGTGGACTTGAAGCCGATGGTGAGTTCGTCACCGGCATAGTCGCAGGAAATCTTCTCGTAGGCGGCGAGGGCGAAGCCCAGATCCTGCGCGGACACTTCCAGCTGGCCTTCCTTGAGGGTGAACTTGATGTGGTTCGACGCCTTGTTGGAGCACACGGCCACGCGGCGGACGGTGTTCAGCAGGAGGGTGCGGTCGATCTTGAGGACATTGGCGTTGTTCTGCGGGATGACGTCGCGGTATTTCGGGTACTTGCCCACGACCAGGCGGCAGATCATCGTGGTGCCGCCGAAGCGGAACTGGGCGGAGCTGCCGTCGAACTCGATCTCCACGTTCTCGACGTCCTTGCCGAGGATGCCGCGGAGCACGTTCGCGGGCTTCTTGTGCAGGATGAAGGAGGCCTTCTCCGCAGCTTTCACGTCCGTGGTGGTATAGCAGATGAGCTTGTGCGAGTCGGAGGCGACGAGGGTGGTGGAGGCGGTGTCGATGTCGAAGAAGATACCGTTCATCGCGGGACGGATCTCGTCGTCCGCTGTGGCGTAGACGGTGCCCTGGATGCCTTCCACGAGGCTCGCGGCCGGGAAAACGACCTTCTGCGCGTCCTCGCCGGTTCCCTTGATCTCCGGATAGTCGTCGGCCGGGAAGTAGGGGAGGACGGAGTTACCGCTGGCCCAGCTGCACTCGAAAGAGCTGTCGTTGACGGTGCGGATGCGGACCGGCTGGTCCGGGAGCTCCTTCAGCAGGTCGATCATGTGACGGGCCGGCACGGCGATGCTGCCTCCTTCCTCGGCGCCCTCCACCTCGATGGTGGTGCGGAGCGTGAGTTCGGAGTCCGACGCGGTCACTTCGAGCTTGTTGTCCTTCAGCACGAACAGGAAGTTCTCGAGGATCGGAAGGGCGGACTTGGAAGGGATGGCCTTCGAGACGTCCAGAAGCCCCTTCAGCAGGTCGTTACTGGAAATGTTCAGTTTCATATCTTGCGTTATTTTTTATGTTTCGAATCGAAAAGCGGCTTGTTGGGGCCGCTCAACTGACAAATATAACAAAATTCTCGCAAATGGCATAAAAGTTGAGATTTTTACTCCGGCAAAATAAACTGTGTACTATATGAAAAAAGGATTTTTGACCGTTCTGCTTTCCGTCCTCGCCGGCGGACTGACCGCCTATGGTGTCGTGAAAGCCAATGAAAAGAACCTCAGCCCCGTCCGTGTCACGGGCGAGAATGGCAATGTGGAGTATCGTACTGTCAATCTGGCAGATTCCGACTATCCCGATTTCACCTATGCCGCCGAAACCGCCGTCCAGACGGTCGTCTATGTGGAAGTGACCGTCCAGCAGCAGGCCCGTTCCCGGGGCTATGACCTGGAGGAGTTGTTCGGCTTCCCCTTTGGCTTCGGTTTCGGTGACGGTTATGGCCAGCAGCCCCAGTCCCGCGAGGCGAAGGGCAGCGGCTCCGGTGTCATCATCCGGCCCGACGGCTACATCGTCACCAACAACCACGTGGTGAGCGGCGCGACCAAGATTTCCGTCACCCTGAACGACAACCGGCAGTTTGACGCCACCGTCGTCGGCACCGATCCCGCCACGGATGTCGCCATCATCAAGATCGACGCGGACAACCTCCCGGCCCTCCCGCTCGGCGACAGCGACCAGCTCCGCCTGGGCGAGTGGGTGCTCGCCATCGGCTCCCCGCTCGGCCAGCAGCTCCGCAGTACCATCACCGCCGGTATCGTCTCCGCCAAGGGACGTTCGATGCCAGACGGCAGCGGTGAGTTCAAGATCGAATCCTTCATCCAGACCGATGCGGCCGTGAACCCCGGCAACTCCGGCGGCGCCCTCGTCAACAAGCGGGGCGAGCTGGTGGGCATCAATACCGCCATCGTCTCCCAGACCGGCTCCTACACCGGCTATTCCTTCGCCGTTCCGGTGAACATCGTCAAGCGTGTCGCCGCCGACCTGATCGACTTCGGCTCCGTCAAGCGCGCCGTGCTCGGCATCACGATGCAGCCCATTGATAAAAAAATTCAAGAAGAATTGAAACTTAATTCCCTGAACGGCGTATATATAGTTGAGGTTTCGAAGGGAAGCGCCGCGGAGGAAGCCGGCTTGAAGCAGGGCGATGTGATTATCGCCATCGATGGCCAGCGGGTTACGGACGGTGCCTCCGTCCAGGAAAAGGTGAACAATTACCATCCTGGCGACAAGGCCGTTATAACCTATATCCGTGACGGAAAGGAACTCACGACCGATGTAACATTCCATGCCGCCGGCACCCAGACCGGTGAGACGGATGTGGATGGTTCCGTGGCCTTCTATGGCGCCCGCCTGAAGGCGCTCTCCGCCGATGAACTGAAGGCGATGGGCCTGCGTTCCGGCGTGAAGATCGTCTCCGTGGGCCAGGGCAAGATGGCCGAGGCCGGCGCTACCAGCGGTTCCATCATCCTGTACGTGAATGATGAGCCTGTTTCGAAACCCGAAGATGTGATCGCCAAGGCGAAGAAGGCCCAGCGCGGTATCTACATCGAAGGTGTGGATGCGAACGGTAAATCCTTCTATTTCGGCTTTGGCAAGTAGGAACTGCCAAAGGCCTGAAATTACCTATTACGGTCAGTTCCATGTGGGCTGACCGTATTTTATTGTATTATAGATGAGACAGTTAAAGATTACAAAATCCATCACCAACCGCGAGAGCGCGTCCCTGGACAAGTACCTCCAGGAGATCGGCAGGGAAGAGTTGGTGACGCCGGAAGAGGAAGTGGAACTCGCGCAGCGCATCCGCAAGGGCGACCCCATCGCCCTGGAGAAACTCACCCGGGCGAACCTGCGTTTCGTGGTTTCCGTGGCGAAACAGTACCAGAACCAGGGCCTCAGCCTTCCTGACCTGATCAACGAGGGCAACCTGGGCCTGATCAAGGCCGCCGAGAAGTTCGACGAGACCCGCGGCTTCAAGTTCATCTCCTACGCCGTGTGGTGGATCCGTCAGAGCATCCTCCAGGCGCTGGCCGAGCAGAGCCGTATCGTGCGTCTGCCGCTGAACCAGGTGGGTTCCCTGAACAAGATCAACAAGGCCCTCTCCAAGTTCGAGCAGGAGTACGAGCGCCAGCCTTCCAACGAGGAACTGTCCGAAATGATCGACGTCCCCAAGGACAAGATTTCCGATACCCTCCGCGTGAGCGGCCGCCACGTCTCCGTGGACGCTCCTTTCGTGGAAGGCGAGGACAACAGCCTGCTTGACGTGCTGCCCAATGACGACTCCCCGATGGCCGACCGCGGCCTCGTGAACGAGTCCCTCAATACCGAGATCGAACGCGCCCTCTCCACCCTGACCGACCGCGAGCGCGAAATCGTGAAGTCTTTCTTCGGCATCGGTTGCCAGGAAATGACGCTCGAGGAGATCGGCGAGCGCTTCGGCCTTACCCGTGAGCGTGTCCGCCAGATCAAGGAGAAGGCCATCCGCCGTCTCAAGAGCCCGTCCCGCAGCAAACTTCTCAAGGGCTATCTCGGTTAAAGAAAAATGATGACACCGGAAAAATTCATCCAGGGCAAGGCGTCCGAAGCGATCCAGGCCCTGTACGGGGCTGCGGTCCCGTCGGAGACCCTCCAGGTCGCCGTTACGCGCAAGGAATTCGAGGGCGACTACACCCTCGTCACCTTCCCTCTTCTGAAAATCACCCACAGCGCCCCTGACGCGACGGGTAACGCTATCGGACAGTGGCTCGTGGACAATGTCCCCGAGATCGCTGCCTACAACTCCGTGAAAGGATTCCTGAACCTGTCCTTCTCCGCCGTCTATTGGGACGAGACCTTCGCCGAAATCGCCGCGGACGAGGACTTCGGACAACTTCCTTCCACCGGCAAGCGCATTATGGTCGAGTTTTCCTCGCCCAACACCAACAAGCCCCTCCACCTGGGCCATATCCGCAACAACCTCCTCGGTGACAGCGTGTCCCGCCTGCTGAAGGCGTGCGGCAACGAGGTCATCAAGTCCACCATCGTCAACGACCGCGGCGTCCACATCTGCAAGTCCATGCTGGCCTGGCAGAAGGAGTTCCAGGGCAAGACCCCGGAATCCACCGGCATCAAGGGCGACCACCTCGTGGGCGACTGCTACGTGGCCTTCGACAAGATGTACAAGGCCGAGGTCAAGCAGCTGATGGAGCAGGGGATGTCCGAGGACGAGGCCAAGAAGGCCGCCCCTTCCCTGAAGGAGGCCCACGAGATGCTCGTCAAGTGGGAGCAGGAGGATCCGGACGTCCGCGCCCTCTGGTCGATGATGAACGGCTGGGTGTACGCCGGTTTCGATGAGACCTACGCCGCCCTCGGCATCACCTTCGACCAGGTGGACCACGAGTCCGAGACCTATCTTCTCGGCAAGGAACTGGTCCAGAAGGGCCTGGACGAAGGCGTGTTCGTGCGCGAGGCCGACGGCTCCGTGTGGTGCGACCTCACGGCCGACGGTCTGGATCGCAAGCTGGTCCTCCGCGGCGACGGCACCTCCGTGTATATCACCCAGGACCTCGGCACCGCCGAGCGCCGTTTCGCGAACTTCAACCTGGATTCCCACGTGTATGTGGTGGGCAATGAGCAGGACTATCATTTCCAGGTCCTGAAGCTCATCCTGAAGAAGCTGGGCTTCGACTGGGCGGACCAGATCTACCACCTCTCCTACGGTATGGTGGAGCTCCCGGAAGGCAAGATGAAGTCCCGCGAGGGCACCGTCGTCGATGCCGACGACCTCATCCAGAGCATGTACGAGGAGGCGAAGAAGACCTCCGAGGAAAGCGGCAAGCTCGCCGACCTCAGCGACGAGGAGAAGGAGAAGCTGTACCACGTCATCGGCCTGGGCGCCCTGAAGTATTTCATCATCAAGGTCGATCCCAAGAAGACGATGCTCTTCAATCCGAAGGAATCCATCGACTTCAACGGCAACACCGGTCCTTTCATCCAGTACACGCACGCCCGCATCTGCTCGATCCTGCGCAAGGCAACGGTGGAATTCGGCCCGGCCGACATTACCACCGAGCTCGTTCCTTCCGCGAAGGAGATCCGGCTCATCAAGCTGCTGGGCACGTTCCCGGCCAAGGTGGCCGAGGCCGGCGCGGCCCTCAGCCCTGCGGTCATCGCGAACTATGCGTACGACCTGGCGAAGGAGTTCAACCAGTATTACCACGATACCCCGATCCTCCGCGAGGAGAACCAGGGTATCCTGAAGTTCCGGTTGGAACTGATTTCCGTGATGGCCCGCACGCTGCGCTGCGCGATGGGCATCCTGGGCATTGGTCTGCCCGAGCGGATGTAGGTTAAATCCCTTCCAGCACTTTACGGACGGCGGCCTTCGGGTCGCCGTTCGGCGTTGATGCGAAGGTGCCCGGCCGCTCCTTCCACCACTGGTATTCGAAGTCCTTCAAGGCGTCGAGGAGGCCTTCCTCGTCGAATTCGACCTCGGCGTCCAGGGCGGCATCGACAGCGTCCAGGAACATCTTCCAGCGGGGTTTGTAGTAGGAACTGACGAGACCGGCCCAGGTGCGGTTCGCATAGTCGGTGAGGATGTTGCCGCGGTCGCCCCAGGTGGTGAGGAGGTTGCGGGCGTTGGACTCATAGTAGTCGGCCTCTTCCGGGGTGGCGCCCCAGGCGCGGGCGTCGGCAATCCACTTGCCCACTAGGAAATAGGGGTGCGTGGACAGGAGTTCGTCCATCTTGTCGAAGATGTCCAGCAGGGCGGTTTTCTTCTCCACCATCGTCGCCCGATCACGCTTCTGATAGGCTTCCTTGTACTCGGCAAAGATGCTTTCGAAGCGGTTGGAGAGGAACTGGCGGGTGAGATTAACGAGGTCGAACTCGGAAGTCCCGGTGCGGCCGTTGGCTTCCAGCAGGAGCAGGATGGCCTCCATCAGCTTTTCGTTTTCGTAGGTGAAACGGACGCTGGAGTGGTAGGAGGTGGAGCGCCCGAAGGAAGGACGGAGGTTCATGATGGGGCTGTGTCCGGGAACGGAACGGTCCACGTAGATGTCGTTGAGGAGGATGTCCCACGCTTCGCGTCCCTGGCCGCAGACCTTGCCCAGGCGGCTGTCGGCGAGGGCTCGTCCGTAAAGGGAAAGTTTCTTGTGCTGCGGGATGTCCCAGGCCTTCTCGAAGATGAACTGGTACATGAACGGGTTGCAGTCGAAGCCTTCCAGGGTGGAACCAAGGCCCTTGAAGTTCGGGCCCGCCTCGGCGAAGGTGCTTTCGATGCGCTGGTCGATGTCCGCGAAGTTGCCGGCCAGGTAGGTGTTGCCGCCGAAGTTGCCCAGATAGCACCAGATGAACGGCACGCCGTAGTAGCTCTGCGTCTGACGCCAGACTTCCTGGCGCTCGCAGTAGTAGTCCAGCAGGAGGGATTTCTCGGCGGGGTAGGAGGTGATGTACGGCTTGATGCGGTCCTGCGTCCAGTATTTGCGCTCGTTCCAGAACAGCCAGGTCATCTGCAGCCAGACGGCGTCCGGGTCGGCCGCCGCGAGGGACTCGTAGCACTGACGGCTCACGCGGGCGAGATAGTCGGGCTTCCAGCTCTTCGGAATCATCTCGTTGAAGAGGTCGATGCCGTAGATGTGGTCGGAGCCGTAGATTTCGGTCTCCTTCTCGATGAATTTCTTCTGGATTTCGGGGAAGAGCGGGTCCATCGGGTCCAGGAAGTACGGATAGTCTTCCAGGTCGAAGCCGGCCCAGTCGCTCATCCGCTCGATCTGCGCCTCCGGATAGATGCGGTTCAGTTCCGGCGGGACGTGTCCGGCGAAGGCGGGCAGGACGGGTTTCATGTTCAGTTCCCGCTCCCGGGCGACGATCTTCTTCTGGAGCTCCGCCTGGCCGTCCAGCCAGGATTTTGGCAGGGGAGAGCCCCAATGGTCGATGTTCAGCATCCGGTGCCAGGGCAGGTGCGCCGGCCCGGTGAAGTAGGTCCGCACCTCTTCATCGGTCAGGCCCATTTCCGTCCAGATCTTGTACCAGATGGCCTCCTGCCCGGTGATGGCGAGCGGGAGATTGATGCCCTGCAGGGCCATCCAGTCGATGAAATGCTCCCATTCCTTCCACTGCCACCAGGGCATCGTGTAGCCGAAGGTGCAGTAGTTGAGGAAGAAGCGGTCTTCCACCCGGGCCCGGATCTCGACAGGCGCGGGCACCGGCGGGAGTTTCTTGGGAAGGTCGATCCGGTCCCAGGAGAACCACCCCACGTTCACGAGGCAGTAATACTTCAGGTAGTGGTTCAGGCCCACGGCCATCGAGTTGGCGTTGTTGCCTTCGATGATGACGTGGGACTTCTCGGAGGAGAGGCGGAATACATCCGTGGTGTCGGTCTCCGACAGGCGGAACTCGATCTTGTTGGCGGTTCTCCCGAGCAGGCGGTGGGCCAGGGCCGACGCGGCCTCGATGTCGGGATGTTGGTCATGGGGAGCGCATCCGCAAACGGCCGCCAACGCGGTCGCCGCCAGGATGAGGACCAAGGGTTTCATAGGGCTACGAGATGAATTGGGCCTTCAGCAGTTCAATCTTGGCGGGGGCGTCGTCGCCCCGGGCGCCGAAGTAGAATTTAATCTTGGGTTCAGTACCGGACGGGCGGACGGATACCACGTCGCCGGCCTCGTTGAAGAACTGGAGCACATTGGATTTCGGGAGCCCGGTCTCCTCGGGCTTGTTGTAGTCGATGACTTTGGCGAGCGGGCTGCCGGCGATCTCCTTCGGCGGGCAGGCGCGGTAATCGGCCATGATCCGCTGAATCTCCTCGGCGCCGGACTTGCCTTTGCGGACGATGTAGACCATCTTTTCCACATACAGGCCGTATTCCTTGTACACCTTCTGGAGCAGCTGCCACAGGGTGAGGCCCTGGTCCGCGGCCCAGGCGGCGCACTCGGCGACGGCGCAGCCGGCGACCTGCGCGCACTTGTCGCGCACGAACGAGCCGAGGTTGAAGCCGTAGGACTCTTCGCCGCCGCAGATGAATTCGGCCTTGCCTTCCTCCTGTTTCTGGATTTCGGCGATGTACTTGAAGCCGGTGAGGACGTTGTAGCACTTCACGCCGAAGTGTTCGCAGATGGCCGCGAGAATCTCGCTGGTGACGATGGTCTTTACGCAGTACTGCTTGCCGTTCAGCTTGCCGAGCTCGTTCCAGCGGGTAAGGATGTAGTAGGTGAGGAAGGACCAGGTCTGGTTGCCGGTGAGCTGGACCATCTTTCCTTCGTCGTTGCGGACGGCGATGCCCAGGCGGTCGGCGTCCGGGTCGGTGGCGAGGACGAGGTCCGCGCCGGTCTCATCGGCCTTGGCGAGGGCCATGGCCATGGCGGCGGGCTCTTCCGGGTTCGGGGAGGCCACGGTCGGGAAGTTGCCGTCGCTGACGTCCTGCTCGGGGACATGGATGATATTCTTGAAGCCCATGCGCTTGAGGGCTTCGGGCATCAGTCTGACGCCGCAGCCGTGCAGCGGGGTGTAAACGATCTTGAGGTCCGGATGGCGGGCGACGGAATCCGGGGACAGCATCAGGGAAAGCTGGTCCTTGAGGTAGCATTCATCGACCTCGGCGCCCATCATTTCGATGCCGCCCGAGGTGATGCCGGGGACCGGGGCGAAGCGGACGTCGGCGGGGTCTTCGATCTTGGCGACTTCGGCGACGATGTCCTTGTCGACGGGTGCGGTGATCTGGCCGCCGTCGCTCCAGAAGACCTTGTAGCCGTTGTATTCCTTGGGGTTGTGGCTGGCCGTGACCATGATGCCGGCGGTCGCGCCCTTGACGCGGATGGAATAGCTGAGTTCCGGGGTGGGACGGAGGTCTTCGAACAGGAAGACGTGGATGCCGTTGTTGGAGAGGACGTCGGCGGAGATCTCGGCGAAGAGGCGGGAGTTGTTGCGGCTGTCGTGGGCGATGCACACGCTGGCGGCGCCGGTGACGTGCTCCTTGATGTAGTTGGCAAGGCCCTGGGTGGCCATGCCCACCGTGTACTTGTTCATCCGGTTGGTGCCCACGCCCATGATGCCGCGCAGGCCGCCGGTGCCGAATTCGAGGTTCCGGTAGAAGGCGTCTTCCAGGCCGACGGGGTCGGTTTCCTGGAGCTTTTTGACTTCAGCCTTGGTCTCGGCGTCGAAGTTTCCTTCGAGCCAGCTCTTGACCACTTCCTTGTAATCTTTCATAAGTATCGGTGTTTAGTGTTAATCTCGAATCACACAAAAATAAGGAATATTGCTTATTTTTGCAATGCCAAACGCGCCATTCGTGTCTTTTGCCGATTTCATACTGCATCACGAGGGGGACGATCCTGTTCGTCTCCTCCTCTCCCGCACCAAGTTGCAGTCCGAGTATCCGGACCTCGACATCGACCTTGCCGTGACCACTCTCGAAGTGCGTCGCAAGCTCAAGAACAAGGTTCCCGAGTGGTACGCTGTTCCCTCTCTGGTCTATCCTTTCCGGTTGTCCGGGGAACAGTGCAGTTCTACTGAAACGGCAAGATATAAAGCATTTGTTGCCGCGAGATTGCGGAGTGAGGGTATACTATCGGAAACCGCCTCCGCTTCGCTACGGCCCCTCCCAAAGGATTCGGACCATCCGTCCGAAAGCAGGCTTTCTCCCGTCGATCCAAATCCTTCGGGCCCCTCCCTCTTATCTGGCCGAGGGTGGCCAGAGGTTTCCGATAGTACACCCTCACTCCTGAGATTAGCTGATCTTACAGGTGGAATGGGGGTTGATGTATGGGCGTTTGCCCAAGTTGCCAAGGAGATCCTGTATAATGAAATGCAGGAGGAGTTGGTTAGGGCAACCGAGTTGAATTGCAAGGAGTTGGGAGTGGAGAATGTGAGGTTTTCGTGCAGGAAGGTTGAGGTTGGGAAGGTGCAGGAAATCTTGGATGGATTTGAACCTGACTTGATTTATTTGGATCCCGCCAGGAGGGCTGAGGATGGGAGGAAGGTGTTTCTGATTGAGGAGTGTCAGCCGGATGTGGTGGGGTTGTTGCCGGAGTTGTTCGGGATGTGTCGGTTTGTGATGGTGAAGTTGTCGCCGATGGCCGATATTACGATGGCGTGCAAGCGGTTGGAGCATGTGAAGGAGGTGCATGTCGTGGCTTCGGGAGGGGAGTGCAAGGAGTTGTTGTTTGTGCTGGATAGGGAATGGGAAGGTCCTCATTCGCTCTTTGTCGTTGAAGGCGGGGCCGTGATGGAGATTCCGGGTCAAGCCCGGAATGACGTGAGTCTCATTTCGACCGGTTCTACTTCTGTCATTTCGACCGGAGCGAAGCGGAGTGGAGAAATCTATTTGTTCGAGCCGGGGAAGGCGCTAACGAAGGCAGGGGCGTTCAGTCTGCCTTGCGAGATGTTTGGGATGACGAAGCTTGGCGTGCATACGCATTTGTATACTAGTGAGACGGTTCCGGAGGGGTTGAGGGCGTTTGGGAAGTGGTTCGAGATTGTGGGGGTGCAGCCGTTAAACAACAGGTCCATGAAGGAGGTGGGGAAGCGGTGGCCGCAGGCGGAGGTGACGGCAAGGAATATTCCAATGACCTCCGAGTTGCTGCGGAAGAAGATGGGTTGCGGGTCGGGCGGAGATGTCCATATTTTCGGTGTCCGGATTGATGGGGGTGCCGAGGCGGGGAACTATCTGATTGAAACTAAACGAATTGACAAATAAATGGAAACGATTGAAAGAATTCAGCATTTTGAGCGGTTGCTCGATGCAGTGGACCCGGTCCTGACGGACCTGGAGGCGGCGTTGGACCGGTTCGACGAGGTGCAGGAGGCGGTGCGGGAGCTGTCGGCCTATTACGGCAGCGAGGAATGGCACGCGGACCTGGCGGAGGACGAGGCTGGCAACCTTCCCGGTGATCTCAAACGGGGGGTACTCTCCGAGGATGGCATCTATGACGTCCTGAGCGACCATTACGCGTTGACCGTGCGCATGCTTGACACGGTTTCCAACATTTTGAAGAATAGATAATTATGGGAAATAAACAAGCTTGGTGGAAGTGGCTGCTCCTGTTCATTGGCGGTTGCATCCTGTTCCTTTTTTCATACGCGATCATCCTCACTCCATCAGGGGTTGAGGAGGAAGTCTCGATGCCCCTGTGGCTGCTGGCCCTGTTGTGCGTGGCAGCATCGGCCTTGAACCTGCTGCTGTATGCCGGATGGTGGAAATGGACCGAGAAACGGCGGGCACAGGACCTGCCGATGCGCCGCCTGCTTTCCGATACGGGCATCGGCTTTGGCATCGGCATTCTCTATTTCGTCATCGTGACGGGTGTCATTGCCCTTTTGGGCGGGTACAAGGTGGGCGAAATCACGCCTGACTGGATTGCATTGACCAAGTCCTTGTTCGCTTTCCTGGTGGTCGCTGTCGGTGAGGAGGTGCTCTTCCGCGGCATCGTGTTCCGGATGATCGACCAGCGGTGGGGGACGGCGGCCGCGCTCATCGTTTCTGCGCTGATTTTCGGCTTTGTCCATATCATCAACGACAACGCCACGGTGTGGTCTTCCGTCGCCATCGCCGTTGAGGCGGGCCTGCTGCTCGGCGCGGCGTATAAGTGGGCGGGCAACCTGTGGTTACCCATCGGCATTCACTGGGCCTGGAACTTCTTCCAGGGGCCGATCTTCGGTTTTGCAGTTTCCGGAAACGGCACGCAGTCGCTCATCAAGCCCGTCATCGAGGGCTCTAACTTGCTCACCGGTGGCACCTTCGGCGCCGAAGCCTCCATCCCCGCCTTCGTGCTGGGATTGGCCTTCGCCGTACTATTTCTGATGGCTAAGAAGCGGCGCGCTTAAACGTTCCCGACACCATTCCGCCAGTCCGCAGTCCGAGCATTTCGGGTTGCGGGCTGTGCATATATAGCGGCCGTGGAGGATGAGCCAGTGGTGCGCGATGGCGCGGCGCTCGGGCGGGATGTGGCGTTCCAGGTCGCGCTCGACCTCCAGGGGCGTCTTGCCGTCGGAAAGTCCGAGCCGATGGGAGACGCGGAAGACGTGCGTGTCCACGGCAATGACGGGCTGGTCATAGACGACGGAGGCGATGACATTGGCCGTTTTGCGGCCGACGCCCGGAAGGGTCATCAGGGCGTCGATGTCAGAGGGGACTTCGCCGCCGAAATCGGCCAGCAGCTTCTGCGCCATGGCGATCAGGTGTGTCGCTTTCGAGTTCGGGTAGGAGACGCTTTTCACAAACGGAAACACTTCGTCGAACGTGGCGGAAGCCAGGTCCTGCGGGGTGGGGAAGCGCTCGAAAAGGGGCGGGGTGACGATGTTCACCCGCCGGTCGGTGCATTGGGCGGACAGGATGACCGCCACCAGCAGCTGGAAGGAATTCCCGTAGTGGAGTTCCGTCTCGGCGACGGGCCGGTTCTCCTCGAACCAGCCTACGATGGCCGCGAAACGTTCTTTCAGGGTCATATCGTGAGATCCAAGTCGAAGGAGTTGTCCTCGATCAGTTCCGTGCATTTCTCGTCGGCGCAGGAGAAGACGCGGCCGGCGTAGCGCTCGAAGATGGAGCGGTTGTGGGTGACCATCACGATGGCGGTGCCTTCTTCGTTGAGCTTGCGGAGGAGTTTGAGGATGCCGTCGGCGGTTTCGCCGTCCAGGTTGCCGGTGGGCTCGTCCGCGAGGATGGCCTGCGGGCGGTTGAGCAGGGAACGGGCGATGGCGATGCGCTGCTGTTCGCCGCCGGAGAGCTGGTGCGGCATCTTATGGGCCTTGGTCTCCATGCCCACGTCCTCAAGGACCTCGGAGATGCGTGTGTCAATGGCAGCGCGGTCTTTCCAGCCGGTGGCGCGGAGGACGAACTCGAGGTTCGCTTCCACCGTCCGGTCCATCAGCAGCTGGAAATCCTGGAAGACGACGCCCAGTTTGCGGCGCAGCATCGGTATGTCTTTTGTACGGAGAGTACGCAGGTTGAACCCGCACACGGTGCCTTCTCCCTTGAGGAGCCGGTTTTCCGCCGTCATCGTCCGGATGATGGAGGTCTTGCCTGAGCCAACCTTGCCGACGATGTACACGAAATCGCCGGGGTAGATGGCCATGTCGAGGCCGTAGATGACGGCGCTGTCTCCGCCCAGGATGTCCGCGCCGGTGAATTGGATGATGGGTTCCATGCTTTTTTGGGTCTGACCAAACAAAGATAATCAGAAAAAATCGTATTTTTGTAAAATAATAACGACGAAGATGAAGAAAAGACTCCTTCTGGCCGCGGCGGCCGCCCTTCTCGCGCTCGCCGCTTCCGCGCAAACTCCGGAATACACCCGCGCCCTGGACCTCTACGGGCACGGCATGTATGCGGAGGCCGCCCGGCTGCTCGAGAACATTCCCGGGGCCGACGCCGAAGGCTACGCGGCTCTTTGTGCCATCGAAATGCAAAGCCCGGGCTATGAGAAACGGGCCGAGGACTTCGTGGACCGCTGGCCCGAATCCCTCCTGGTGCCCCAGGTGAACTTCCGCTGGGCGCAGGACCTGTTCGACCGTGGCGAGTATGCCCAGGCCGCCTACCGGTTCGGCTGCGTCGCGCAGGACGAACTGTACAAGGGCCAGGTTCCGGAATACAGCTACAAGCGGGGCTACAGCGCCTTCGAGGCCGGCGATGCCGACCACGCCCGGATTCTCCTGGAGCGGATGCAGCGTCTCCCGTATTCCGACTACACGGCTCCTTCGCAGTACTCGCTGGCCTACGTCTGTTATTCCCAGGGCGACTTCAAGGAGGCGGAGAATTGGTTCTCCAAGGCCGCGGAGGATCCGCGCTTCGCGGACCTCGCGAACTACTACATCCTGGAGTGCCGTTTCAACCAGAAAGATTACAACTACGTGGTGAAGGCGGGCGAGAAGATCTTCAACAAGATCCCGGAAGACCGCCAGGCGCACTTCGCCCGCATGATGTCGGAGTCCTACCTCGTGCTGGGCGACAACGACAAGGCCCGTTCCTACTACCAGAAGAACCTCGCGGAGAAGGGCGACCGCACCCGGTCGGACTACTTCTACGCCGGCTCCGTGATGTACGGGGTGGAGGACTGGCAGGGTGCCGTGGACAACTTCGCCAAGATGGAGGAGCGCACGGACTCCCTGGGCCAGATCGCGAACTACCAGATGGGCTACAGCTACATCCAGCTGCGCAACAAGGTGGCCGCCCTGGACGCTTTCCGGGAGGCTTCCGCATTGGCCTTCAACAAGGATATCCAGGAGGACGCCTACTTCAACTACGCGAAACTCGCCTTCGACCTGAACAATGATGTGTCGGCCTTCAACGATTACGTGAAGCGCTACGACGCCCTCTCGAAGGGAGACCAGATTTACAGCTACATGGCGATGGCCGCCCTGCAGAGCCACGACTACGAGGCCGCCGTCGCGGCTTACGACAACATCGAGGAACTGGATCCCCGGATGCAGTCGAACTACATGAAGGCTTACTTCCTGCGGGCGAACCAGCTCATCGAGAACGGTTCCTGGCGCGACGCGATTCCCCGCCTGAGGACCGCCGCCTACTACAGCCCCCGGCAGGATCCCTTCAATCAGCTCTCCCGCTACTGGGTGGCTGAATCCTACTTCCGCGACGAGAAATACCTCGACGCCCGGAGCACCCTCATCGACCTGTACAACCTGTCCGCCCTGGACGGCAAGAAGGAAGGGGACCTGATCCCGTACAACATCGCTTACACCTACTTCAAGGAGGGTGACTATCCCTCCGCTATGAAGTGGTTCAATACTTACCTGGAAGGCCGTCATGACGCGTTCGGCTCCGACGCCGAAACCCGCATCGGCGACTGCTACTTCTTCCAGAAGGATTACGCATCGGCCATCACCGCCTTCGAGCGCAAGCTGGCCGATTATCCCGATGCCGACGACATCTACCCGTACTTCCGCGCTGGTGTCGCCTGCGGTCTGGTCAATGACTTCCCGAAGAAGGTCCAGTTCCTGGAGCGCGTGAAGAAGGCCTCCGCCTCCGCGCCGTACTATTCCGAGGCGATGTACGAGCTGGGCCGCGCCTATGTTTCCGTGGGCAAGGAAGATGATGCCGTGAAGGCCTTCAACACCCTGCGTGGCACCACCGACGATCCCGCCTACGCCACCAAGGCTCTCCTCGAGCTGGGCATGATCGCCCGCAACGGCGGCGACGACGCCAAGGCCCTCGAATACTACAAGCAGGTGGCCACCCAGGGCGGCGATTATGCCGATGACGCCCTCCTCGCCATCGAATCCATCTACCGTTCCCGTCAGGAGCCCGACTCCTACCTCGCCTTCGTGAACAGCCTGGGCGACAAGGCGTCCCGGACCGAAGCCCAGAAGGAAGACGTCTACTTCGGCACGGCCGAAGAAATCTTCCTCGGCGGCAACTACGCCAAGGCGGAAACCACCTTCAAGAGCTATCTCGAGAAATACCCGAACGGCGCCAAGGCGGCCGAGGCCGAGTTCTATCTCGGCGAGTGCTACCGGGGCCTCGGCGACAAGGAGAAGGCGGTGGACCATTACACCGTCGCCCTCGACCGCGGCCTGAACGGCTCCTTCAAGGAGACGGCCTACATCCGTATGGGCGATCTCTCCTATTCCCTGCAGCGTTATGCCGATGCGTATGACGCTTACCGTAAGCTGCTGGCCACCGCCCAGCTGGACGACAACAAGAGCGTCGCCAACCTGGGCATGATGCGGTCCGCCTACAAGGCGCGTGAGTTCGACAACGCCATCGCCGCCGCCCAGTCCGTCCGCGCCGACAAGCGCGTCACCGACGCCGACAAGCGGGAGGCCGATTACATCCGCGCCAAGTCCTGCCTGGGCATGAGCCGCCGCGCGGAGGCCTACGGCATCTTCGAGCAGCTGGCCAAGGACCCGTCCACCGACGAGGGCGCCGAGGCCGCCTACCTGATCATCCAGGACCAGTTCGACCGGGCCGACTTCGCCGGCATCCAGGACAAGGTCTATGACTTCTCGGCGAAGGCCGGCGGCCAGAACTACTGGCTCGCGAAGGCCTTCATCGTCCTCGGCGACACCTTCGCGGAGAACGACAACATGGCGCAGGCGAAGGCCACCTTCGAGAGCATCAAGTCCGGCTACAAGCCGTACGGCCCCGAGGACGACGTCCTCGACCAGGTGGAACTGAGACTCCGGAAACTTTAGACGAAGCAAGATGAGACAGCATATCCTCACGACGGCCCTCGCGGCGGCGGTGTCCGCCCTGGCCTTTGGACAGAACCTCAATCCTACCGTGGAGGTCACGAACGCCTATGAGGGCGGCGCCTCCTCCATCTCCAAGCCCGCCCAGCAGATGGCGGTGCCGGATTCGGTGACGCGGTTCAATTTGGATTTCGACTATTCCGTGTTCGAGAAGCCCTTCCGGGGCTCCTACGAATTCCGGCCCTATTACGTGCAGCTCAAACCCGAGCCCAAGGCGAATACGGAGGAGAAGTTCTATCTCCGCACCGGCGCCGGCCTCACCTTCCATCCGGAACTGGACTTCGTCTGGTCGCCGGTCCGGAAGGAGAAGTTCCGCCTGAACCTGTATGCGAACCACCATTCCTACTTCGGCCGCTACCACCAGTTCGGCCTGGGAGAGCAGGTGGACGGCGTCTACTCCATCGTTCCCAAGGATAAGATGGGCGGCTATCTGGCTGATACAAAGGCCGGTGTCGATGCTGCCTTCGGTTGGGACAGCGGTGTCGCCACCGTGGACGTGAACTACCTGCACAGGATGGCGGACAACGTGTACCACTACCAGAAGATGGGCGGTGTCGAGGCAAAGGCCCGGGTCCGCTCCCTGCCGTCGGCCGAGCCGCATTTCCTGTATGACGCGGCCGTCGACTACCATTTCCTGGACGGTGATTTCTCGCATACGTTCCTGACGGAGAATGTCTTCGCCGCGGACCTTTCCGAGAGCGCCTTCGCTTTTGACGGCACCTTCGGGCCCGTCCTCGACGAGAACAACCGCATCCTGGTGGATGTCAATATGGACCTGGCTCGCTACAGGGGGGATTACGCCGGCTATACCGGCCTCCTGTCCGTGACGCCCAAGTACCAGTTCAACTGGGACCGCTGGCGCTTCAGCCTGGGCGGCAAGATGGCCTGGATCATCTACTCGGAGGATTTCAACCTCTGGGAGGACCGGAGCAAGTCCGGCACTTTCTTCCCGGATGTCCATATTGACTATTACCTGCTGGATGACCAGCTCATCCTCCAGACCGCCGCGACGGGCGGGGATAAGTTCAATACCTTCTCGGGCCGGTTCTTCGAGCGCCCCTTCTCCTACGAGGGCGATTACGGCCATTCCACGGAGCGCGTCCGCGCCATGATCGGCGTCCGGGGCAATATCGCCAGCCGCTTCCGCTATGACCTGCAGGGCGGTTACGCCCGCTGGACCCATGCCCGGATGGACGGTTTCAAATGCCTGTTCAACATGTCTGAAACGCCCGGTGCTTCGAGTTACCTCGATCCGGCTTTCTGCTTCCATCCCATGCTGGTGGAGAAGGCCTTCAACCTCCTGTTCGTCGAACTGGATTACGGCTGGAAATCCGAGAGCGTGACCGTGGACGGCCTGGTGGCTTATCGCCATACCAACATCTCCGGCGACTACGCTTTCGCTCCCGCGGCCTGGACGGGATTCATCCGTCCCGCGTACAACTGGGGTGACCGGGTGAAGGCCGGTTTCGACGTCGCGTGGTCCACGCGCCGGAAGGCGACGTACACGAACGGGGTGGGGGATGTCCTCGAGAATTATTTCGTTCCCGGATGGGTCGATCTCGGCCTCTTCGCCGAGTACCGTTTCACCCATCGTTTCGGCTTCTGGGCCAAGGGCGGTAACCTCCTGAACCAGGCCGTACAACGCACGCCGCTCGTCGCGGAGGCGGGAATGTACTTTACGGCCGGTATTCTCTTGAATTTCTAGGAAAAAAGTGCTATATTTGCATGTTTATATGCAAACGTGCAAATTATGGCAGATATCGAGGAATTGAAGCAGGCTGAAGAGCAGTATTCAGCCAATAGTATCCAGGTTCTGGAAGGCCTTGAGGCGGTGCGCAAGCGCCCCTCCATGTATATCGGAGACATCGGTGAGCGGGGTCTCCATCATCTGGTCTACGAAGTCGTCGACAACTGTATCGACGAGGCGATGGCCGGATTCTGCACGGACATCGAGGTCACCATCCTCGAGGACAACTCCGTGCGGGTGAAGGACAACGGCCGCGGCATCCCGACCGGCATGCACGAGAAGGAGCACCGCAGCGCCCTGGAAGTCGTCCTGACGGTCCTCCACGCGGGTGGTAAGTTCGACAAGAACAGCTACAAGGTTTCCGGCGGTCTGCACGGCGTGGGCGTCTCCTGCGTGAACGCGCTGTCCGACCTGCTGGTCGCCGAGGTCCACCGCGAGGGCAAGATCTTCGAGCAGAAGTACTCCAAGGGCAAGCCCCTCACGGACGTCCATGTCATCGGCGAGACCTCCGAGGCCGACACCGGCACCATCATCACCTTCCACCCGGACGCCACGATCTTCACCCAGACCATCGTCTACAAGTACGATACCCTGGCGAACCGTCTCCGCGAACTGTCCTACCTGAACAAGGGCATCCGCATCACCCTCACCGACATCCGCGAGAAGGTCGACGAGTTCGTGACGGCGGAGGACGGCGAGCGCAAGGCCACCGGCCAGAAGGTGTTCCGCAGCGACGTGTTCTACAGCGAGCACGGCCTCCGCGAGTTCATCGACTATCTCGATGCCGGCGAACCCAAGCTCATCCCCGAGCCCGTCACCGTGGCTTCGGACAAGGTCATCCCCATCGACATCGCCCTCCAGTACAACCAGGGCTTCCGCGAGCGGATCTATTCCTATGTGAACAACATCAACACCATCGAGGGCGGTACGCACCTGCAGGGCTTCAAGATGGGCCTTTCCCGTTCCCTGAAGAACTACGCGGAGAAGAACAACCTCCTGGCGAAGTTCAAGGGCGACCTCTCTCCGGAAGACTTCCGCGAAGGCCTCACCGCCGTCATCTCCGTGAAGGTGGCCGAACCGCAGTTCGAAGGCCAGACCAAGACCAAGCTCGGCAACCCGGAGGCGACCTCGGCCGTTTCCCAGGCCACGGCTGCCGCGATGGACGCTTACCTGGAGGAGCACCCGAAGGAAGCGAAGACCATCGTGGAGAAGATCGTCCTCGCGGCGACGGCCCGCGCCGCAGCGCGCCGCGCCCGCGAAATGGTCCAGCGCAAGTCCCCGATGGGCGGCGTGGGCATGCCCGGCAAGCTGGCCGACTGCTCCGACCGCGATCCCGAGAAGTGCGAGCTTTTCCTCGTCGAGGGTGACTCCGCAGGCGGTACCGCCAAGCAGGGCCGTGACCGTCGTTTCCAGGCCATCCTGCCGCTTCGCGGTAAGATCCTGAACGTGGAGAAGGCCGCGCAGGACCGCGCCTTCGAGAGCCAGGAAGTCCGCAACATCTACACGGCCCTCGGCGTCACGGTGGCCCAGGAGGACGAGAACGGCGAGAAGCGCATGGACCTCTCCAAGCTCCGTTACCACAAGGTGATCATCATGACCGATGCCGATGTCGACGGCTCCCACATCGCCTGCCTGATTCTGACCTTCTTCTTCCGCTATATGTTCGACCTCATCAAGAACGGTTATGTGTACCTCGCTACGCCGCCGCTCTACCTGGTGAAGAAGGGCAAGGAGGAAGAGTACTGCTGGACCGACGCCCAGCGTGACGAGGTTACGGCCCGCCTGGGCCGCGGCACCGACAAGGGCGTGACCATCCAGCGTTACAAAGGTCTCGGTGAGATGTCCGACACCCAGCTCTGGGAGACGACCATGGACCCGTCCCGCCGCGTGCTGCGCCAGATCACCATCGAGAACGCCGCCGAAGCGGAGCGCACCTTCTCGATGCTGATGGGTGACGACGTCCCGCCGCGCCGCGCCTTCATTGAAGAAAACGCCCATTATGCGAATATCGACGCCTAGGATTCCCCGGCGGCGGATTTTTCCGCTGGCCATCGTTTTCGCAGTCCTCGTGCTTTTCATGCCGAGGACCGCGAAATTCAATTATGACTACCGCAAAGGTTCGCCCTGGCCCTACGAGACGCTGGTATCGCAATTCGACTTTCCTATCCTCAAGACCGAGGAGCAGCTCCTCGAGGAACTGGACCGTGTCGATGGCGGTACGGTTCCGTACTATCGCTACTCCGAGGATGTGGTGAACAACGCCACCAAGTCCCTCCAGGGGCTTGAACTCGGGAAATTCGCCCGCCTGCGCCCGGCCATCGCCGCCGGCATGGCGGACGTGTACTCCAAGGGCGTCATCTCCGACGCGAAGGAGAAACTGGACAAAGGCTACGGTGAGCTTTCGGGCGAAGTCATCTACATCCAGCGGAACAAGCGGGCTTCCGAGTATCCCCGCTCCGAGGTGTACAAGGTCTCCGACGCCCGGAACCAGCTGCTGGCCGATGTCTCCCGCGCCTATCCCGACGTGAACCTGGATTCCCTGTTCAAGCGCTCGGGCGTGTACGACCTCATCACCCCGAACCTCGTGTTCGACCGGACGATGACCGAACTCAGCCACGCGGAATCCGCGGCCTACGTGTCGCCGACCTCCGGTTACGTGAGCGCCGAGCAGCGGATCGTCTCCAAGGGCGAGATCGTCACCCCGGAAATCGCCCAGATCCTGGACTCCTACAAGGCGGAATACAACAAGACCTTCGGCTATGACGGGCCGCGGATCCTCCTCGTGCTCGGGGACATCCTCATCGCCCTGGCCCTCGTGGTCATCCTGTACTTCTGCATCTTCTTCACCCACCGGGAGATCTTCGCGAAGCCCAACCGCTACTACTACCTGCTGACCATCTTCACCCTCGCCGCGGTCATCTCCTTCCTGATGGAGCGGATTGCCCCGGCGCTGGTGTACGTGGTCCCGTTCGCCATCACCGTGCTGTACCTGCAAGCCTTCTTCCCCAAGCGGGTGGTCCTGCCGGTGTATATGGTCTCGCTGCTGCCGCTGCTCATCTTCTCCGGCAACGGCGTGGAACTGTTCTTCATGTTCCTGTGCGCGGGTATCGTGGCGATGAACACCTTCAAGCAGTTCAACCGGGGCTGGAAGCAGTTCCTGAACGCGATGATCATCTTCGGGGTGGAGGTGATCGTGTTCGCGGGTTTCCGCCTGATCGACGCGGGCCACAGCCTGGTCTGGCTCAACGTCCTGCAGCTGTTCGGCGGCGCCATGCTCACCGTGGCGTTCTACCCGCTCATTTACGTCTTCGAGAAGATTTTCAACCTAGTCTCCACCAACCGGCTCGAGGAGTTGGCCGATACGAACAACCCGCTGCTGCGCGACCTGGCCGCCAAGGCGCCGGGCACCTTCCAGCACAGCCTGCAGGTGGAGAACATGGTGACCGAGGCCGGCCGCGCCGTGCACGCCAACGTGGCGCTCCTGCGCGCCGCCGCCCTCTACCACGACCTGGGCAAGATGAAGAATCCGCTCTGCTTCATCGAGAACAGCAAGATCGAGGAAGGCAACAGCCGGAGCTATCACGCCGGCCTGAGCCCGCGCGAAAGCGCCAAGGCGATCATCGCCCACGTCTCCGACGGACTGGAGATCGCCAAGGCGCGCAAGCTCCCCGACGAAGTCTCCGACTTCATCCTGACGCACCACGGTACGTCCAACACCCAATCCTTCTACAACCAGTACCTGAACGCGGGCGGCGATCCGGCCGACGTGGAAGATTTCTTCTACAAGGGCCGCAAGCCGCGCACGAAGGAGGAGGTCATCCTGATGATCTGCGACTCCGTGGAGGCCGCCTCCCGTACCCTGAAGGAATATACTCCGGAGTCCCTGGACAAGTTCGTCGAGTCCATGGTCTCCGCCAAGGAAAAGGCCGGGCAGTTTGAGACGGCCGAAATCACGATCCACGAGATGAACGTAGTCAAACAGACCGTGAAGAAGTATCTCCAGGGCCTGTACCACGAGCGGATCGAATACATCCAGCGGGAAGAGAATAATAGTTAAAAAACCTAACGATAAGATGAAAATTACCAAGAATCAGATCGATGCCCTGAACTATCAGGTCACCATCGACATCGCCGGCGACGACTACGCCGAGGCCCTCAAGAAAAGACTCAACGAATACCGCCGCCGCGCGGACATCAAGGGATTCCGCAAGGGAATGGCCCCGATGTCCCTGATCCAGCGCATGTACGGCGACCAGTGCCTCTACGAGTCCGTCAACCGTATCGTCGGCGATCAGCTCGACACGTTCATCCGTGAGGAGAAGATCCGTGTCGTGGGCGAACCCCTCCCGTCCGAGGACCAGCCGCAGGTCGATTGGAAAGTCGGCAACGACTTCACCTTCAAGTTCGACCTGGCCCAGACCCCGGAGCTCAACTTCGAGGTGGGCGAGGGTGACAAGGTCCCTTACTATGAAATCAACGTCACCGAGGACGCCAAGAAGGCCATGAAGGGCCAGATGCTCCAGCAGTACGGTTCCCTCCAGGAGGGCAAGGCCGCCGGTGAGAACGACTACATCATCGCCGACATCGCCAACGAAGGCCACAGCGTCGAGGGTGTGTATGTCTCCATCGCCAACGTCGCCGAGATCGCCCGTCCGCTGTTCGTGGGCAAGAAGGCCGGTGAGAAGATCACTGTCAATGTGAACGAGGCCTTCGAGAACGAGACCGACCGCGCCTCCATGCTCAAGGTGGAGAAGTCCAAGCTGGCCGAGCTCGACCCGATGTTCACCTTCACCGTCGTGAACGTGAAGACCTTCAAGGCCGCCGAGAACAACCAGGAGACCTGGAACCAGATGTTCGGCGAGGGTGTCGTCACCAGCGAGGAGCAGTTCATGGAGAAGGTCGTCGAGCGCATCAAGGCGAACCACACCCAGGAGGCCAACTACCGCTTCGGCAACGACGTCCGCAAGTACTTCGTGGAGAAGGCCAACATCGAGCTTCCGGAAGAGTTCCTGAAGCGCTGGCTCGTGTATGCCAATGACGGCAAGTACACCCGCGAGGATGTGGAGAAGGAATTCCCGGCCTTCGTCGAGGACTTCAAGTGGCAGCTCACCCGCGGCTACCTGATGGAGAAGCTCGGCCTCAAGGTCGAGGCGAAGGACGTCCAGGCCGCCGCCGAGAGCTATGTCGCCTACCAGTATGCGATGTACGGCATGGGCAACGTCCCTGAGGATATGATCAAGAGCTCCGCGAAGAACGTGCTGGAGGACGAGAACCAGCGCCGTCGTCTCGAGGAGCAGGTGGAGGACAACAAGACCATCGGCGCCCTGCGCGAGAAGATCTCCCTCCAGACCAAGAAAATCTCCGAGGACAAGTTCCGCGCTTTGAAATAATCTGCCGTTTTCCCGGTAGTATTGAGTGTTACCAAACACGAAAAAGATGAACGAATTCGAGAAATTTGCCACCAAGGGCCAGGGGATCGGCTCCGCCACCCTTTCCCGGTATGCGTCGGCCATCGACGCCTACATCAACCCGACCATCACCGAAGAGCGCAAGCTGAACGTCGCCCAGATGGACGTGTTCAGCCGCCTGATGATGGACCGCATCGTCTTCCTGGGCGTTCCCATCGACGATGACGTGGCCAACATCATCATGGCCCAGCTCCTGTTCCTGGCCTCCACGGACCCGAGTGCGGACATCACGATGTACCTGAATACCCCTGGTGGGCAGGTTTCCTCGGGTCTCGCCATCTACGACACGATGCAGATTGTCCAGCCCGACGTGGCCACCGTCTGCACCGGCATGGCGGCGTCCATGGGCTCCGTCCTGCTGTGCGCCGGCACGAAGGGCAAGCGCACGGCCCTGCCGCACTCCCGCGTGCTGATCCATCAGCCGCTGGGCGGCGCCAAGGGCCAGGCCAGCGACATCCTCATCGCCGCCCGGGAAATCGAGAAAACCCGTACGGAACTCTTCCGCATCATCGCCGAGCATAGCGGTCAGCCGCTGGAGCGCGTCGCCGCCGACGGCGACCGCGACTTCTGGATGACCGCCGAGGAGGCCAAGGCCTACGGCATGGTGGACGAGATTCTGTACAAGAAATCCAAGTAATGGCCAAGAAAGTACAGAGCCGCAACCACTGCGTACTCTGCGGCCGCACCGACGCCGAAGTCCCGTTCATGCTCCAGGGCCTGGACGGGTACATCTGCTCGGACTGCGCGAAGATGGCCGCGGAGTATGTGGCGGAACTCGAACACACGAAGCCCGCGAAGGGGAGTGCCAAAGGGGTCGGCTCTTTGGAGAAGGCCCCGAAGCCGAAGGATATCAAAGCCTACCTGGACCAGTACGTCATCGGCCAGGACCGGGCGAAGATCGTCCTCGCCGTGGCCGTGTACAACCACTACAAGCGCATCAGCCACAACCTGATTGCCCAGCCTGACGACGGAGTGGAGCTGGAGAAGTCCAACATCCTCCTCGTCGGCCCGACGGGCACCGGCAAGACGCTGCTGGCGAGAACCATCGCCAAGCAGCTGGA
>JAFYTP010000029.1 GCA_017558775.1 Bacteroidales bacterium
CCTCCTGCTGCCCCGCCTGGGTCAACTTCTACGAGAAGTTCTATCCCGAGCTCCGCGAGTATCCTTCCACGGCGAAGTCCCCGCAGCAGATGTTCGGCGCCACGGTGAAGTCCTACTTCGCCGAAAAGGTGGGCATCCCGCGCGAGAAGCTCATCTCCGTCTCCGTCATGCCTTGCGTGGCCAAGAAGTACGAGTGCGAGCGCGATGAATTCAAGGTGAACGGCGATCCCGACGTGAACTACTCCATCACCACCCGCGAACTCGCCCGTCTCATCAAGATCTGCAACATCGACTTCAAGAGCCTGCCCGACGCCGAGTTCGACTCCCCGCTGGGCGCTTCCACCGGTGCCGCCGTCATCTTCGGCGCCACGGGCGGTGTCATGGAGGCGGCCCTCCGTACGGCCGTCGAGATCCTGACCGGCAAGACCCTTCCGCGGATCGACTTCGAGGAAGTACGCGGTCTGGACGGTATCCGCGAAGCGACCGTTCCGATCCCCGGCGTCGCCGACCTGAAGGTCGCGGTCGCCTACGGTCTGAAGAACGCGCGGACCATCATGGAGCAGATCAAGGCCGGCAACTGCCCTTACCACTTCGTGGAGGTCATGGCCTGCCCGGGCGGCTGCATCGACGGCGCCGGCCAGCCGTACCATCACGGCGACGCGTCCATCGTCAAGGCGCGCCACGCCGCGATCTACAAGGCCGATCGCGAGATGCCCATCCGCAAGTCCCACGAGAATCCCGAGGTCCAGGCGATCTACAAGGAATTCTTCGGCGAGCCTTGCTCCGAGAAGTCGCATCACCTGCTTCACACGCATTATTTCGACAAGAAAATGAAGTTTGACCTCGACTAAATCATTGAACCATGTGTGGACCCAAAATAAAAATCACTGAGGCCAATTACCTCAAGATCAAGGATATCTGCGATTCCTTCGACAACAATCCGGGGGAACTGATCAATGTCCTGCACAAGACGCAGGGTGAGTTCGGCTACCTTCCCGAAGAAGTCCAGCAGGTGGTGGCTGACTGCCTGGGTATTCCCGTCGGCCGGGTGTACGGTGTCGTGTCTTTCTACAGCTTCTTCACGATGAAGCCGAAGGGTAAGTACGCCATCTCCGTGTGCCTGGGTACGGCGTGCTATGTCAAGGGTGCCGAGAAGATCCTGGACGCGCTCAAGAGCGAGCTCAAGATCTCCGAAGGCGGTGTCACCGCGGACGGCAAGTTCTCGCTGGACGTCCTCCGCTGCGTGGGCGCCTGCGGCCTGGCTCCGGTCATGACCATCAACGGCAAGACCTACGGCCGTCTGGTTCCCGAGCACATCAAGGAAATCCTGGCGGAATACGCGGACTAACACAGCTTGAATGACAACAGTTCGGGCCGGCCCCTTCCAGAGCCGGCCCGAATAAATTACAGAAAAATGAAGATCACGGAAATTGCCCAACTGGTGGACGGCGAGATCGTGGGCGCTCCCGTCGATGATGTGTACGAGGTCAAGAAGGCTTTCGCCTCCGACCTGATGAGCGACGTGCTGCGTTTCCACATGGACGACACGGTGCTGATCACGGGCCTCTGCAACAACCAGACGATGCGCACCAGCGAGATGGCGGACCTCCGGGTCGTCCTCATCGGCCGTGACAAGCAGCCCGACGAGGACATGCTCGCCCTGGCCGAGGACACTGGCATCACCATCATCAAGTCCAAGTACAGCATCTTCAAGCTCAGTGGAATCCTTTACGGCGCGGGGATAGAACCCCTCTACTAGCCATGCATTACACCTTTACCATAGAACGCGGAAACTTCACCGATGCCGGACAGGCCTCCAGCAGCGTCAAGCGCACCCTCAAGCAGCTGGGCGTGGATCCTGTCAACATCAAGCGCACCGTGGTGGCCCTGTTCGAGGCGGAGATCAACGCCGTGGCGCACGCCTACGGGGGCACCATCGACGTGGACATCGACGGCGAGAAGATCGTGATGGTCGTCGCCGACGAGGGCCCGGGCATTCCCAACCTGGACCTGGCCATGCAGGAGGGCTGGTCGACGGCCTCTCCCCAGGTGCGGGAAATGGGCTACGGCGCCGGCATGGGCCTGCCCAACATCAAGAAGAACACGGACGACCTGAAGATCGACACCCAGGTGGGCGTGGGAACCACCGTGACGATGACCGTTTACCTGACCTGACGCCATGGCCTCCGGAGAAACATATTTCAGACATTCCCTCCGGGTCAACACCGACCTGTGCCAGGGGTGCACCACCTGTATGCGCACCTGCCCGACCGGGGCCATCCGCATCCGGAACGGGAAGGCGATCGTCAGCGACAACAAATGTGTCGATTGCGGCGAGTGCATGAAGGTGTGTCCGCACAAGGCCATCTACATCGCGCAGGACGACTTTGCCCTGCTGGAAAACTACCAGTACCGAGTTTGTCTGGTCTCCACCACCTTCATCGGCCAGTTCGAGGAGAAGTATAAGACGAGGGCGATCTATTCTTGCCTCAAGAAGCTGGGCTTCACCCACATCTTCGAGGTGGAACACGAGGTGAGCCACATGATCGAGCTTTACAACCGGTACATGGACGCCCACCCCGAGATCGAAACCTTCATCTCTCCGTACTGCCCGGCGGTAACGCGCCTGATCCAGGTGCGTTTCCCGTCGCTGGTGGACAATGTCATCCATGTGCGCGCCCCGCTGGAACTCGCGTCCCGCGTTATCACGAAACGACTTATGGATGAAGGCATCAGCCGCGATTCCATCGGCGTTTTCTACGTGACGCCCTGCGCGGCCAAGATCGCTGCGGTCAAGTACCCTGTCTCCGGCAAGGAGACCTACGTCTCGGGCGTGATCAACATGGACTTCCTGTACAACAAGGTGCTGCTGATGCTCCACGATTCGGACAAGAGCGCCCAGCCCATCAACCACGCCCTTACGACGCGGGACGTGCTTTGGCCGCTCTCCGGCGGCGAGGCGCCCCATTTCAAGGGGGCGCACTATGCCGTGGACGGTCTCCGCAACGTCCTGAACTTCCTGGAAAGGCTGGAGGACGAGAACGTGGACGCGCCGGGTCTGGTGGAGATGCGCATCTGCGACCAGGGCTGCGTGGGCGGTGTCCTGTGCACCCAGAACCGTTTTGTGGCCCGCAAGCGGCTGGAATACCGGGCGAAGCTGTTCGACCGCCTGGAACGCAGCAAGCTCCGGGAGACCTCCAGTGAGGACGCTCCGCTGACCGAGGATCTGGTCGATGTGATGACGATCCCCGAGATCAAGCCGCGCTCCATCCTCAAGCTCAACGACGATTTCCGCGAGGCCTTCAAGATGGCCGAGCGGATGAAGAAGATCGAAAACGCGCTCCCGGGCGTGAACTGCTCGGCGTGCGGCGCGCCTTCCTGCGCCGCCCTGGCAGAGGACATCGTCCGCGGGGAAGCCACCATCGACACTTGCATTTTCATTAACCGACACTCGCAGGCCTCGGAGGATGCCATCCGCAGCATCTGGGGCGACCGGGTCAAAACGAAGAAAAACACCTAAAACGAACCATAACATGACTGTAAAAGACATCATTGAAAAACTGGAACTGAAGTGCCTCAACGAGGCCAACCTGTTCACGGAAGTTACCGGGGCCTACGCCTCCGACCTGCTGAGCGATGTGATGGGCAACGCCCGCGCCGGCCAGATCTGGGTGACGATGCAGACCCATAAGAACGTTTCGGCCATCGCCTCCCTGAAGGACCTCCCCGCCATCATCCTGGTCCATGGCGCCGTGCCGGACATCGACATGCTCGAGCATGCCCGCGAGGAGGAAGTCTGCGTCCTTGTGAGCAAGGAAGCGACCTTCCAGGTCTGCGGCAAGCTCTACGCGCTGATCGGGTAAATCCCCATGATTTTTAAGGCCGATATGCACATCCACTCGGTGCTTTCCCCGTGCGGGGACATCGAGATGAGCCCCTCCGCCATCGTTGCGAAGGCGAAGGAGCGGGGGATGGACATCATCGGCCTTACCGACCATAATTCCACCCTGAATGCCGATGTTACCCGGCGCCTGGGGGAACAGGTCGGCCTCCACGTGCTGATGGGGGCGGAGGTGACCACCAAGGAGGAGGTCCACTGTCTCTGTTTCATGCCGACGGTGGAGAAACTCGCCGAGTTCCAGGCTTTCCTGGATTCCAGGGTTATCTTTTTCGAGAACGATGTGGACCGCTTCGGCTACCAGCTGGTGGTGGATGAGGACGAGAATGTCCTCGACCAGGTGCCGCATCTGCTGATCAACGCGCTGGACCTGCCGATGATGGAGCTGTCGCAGAAGGTCTATGAGATGGGTGGTATCTTCATCCCTGCCCATGTGGACCGTCCCACTTTCAGCATGAGTTCGCAGTTGGGTTTCGTCCCGACTGGGCTCAAGTTCCATGCGTTGGAGCTCAGCTACTACGCGAAAAGGAACAACTACAAGTTCCTGGATGACTGCCCTTGGTTCAGCGATTTCAACTTCATCCAGAGCAGTGACGCCCATTTCATCGAGGACATCGCCAAGATCCACAGTGTCTTGGAGATGCCCTCTTTCAGTTTTGACAACTTCAAGGACGCTCTCCGTCAGGGTGAGCCTGTGATTCTGTAGTATGAAAACGCTCGACCTGCATATCATCGACATTACCCACAACTCCATCCGGGCGGGTGCCACCGAAATCACCATCGAGATGGAGGACAGCGCGGCGCGCGACCTGATCTCCATCAAGATCATCGACAACGGCTGCGGGATGCCGGAGGACATGATTGAGGCCATCAACGCCAAGTTCTACTCCTGCCGCAAAGAACGCAAGATCGGCATGGGCATCGCCCTCCTGAAGTTCCACTCCGAGATGTGCAACGGCAACTTCTACCTGAAGTCCAAAGTCGGCGTCGGCACGGAGATTTACGCCTCCTACCAGCGCTCCCACATCGACCTCCAGCCTAAGGGCGACCTCTCCGGCTGTTTCGCGAACTTCATCTGTCAATACCAGGACATCAATTTCATCATCCGCTACATCACGGACGATGATACCTTTGAGCTCTCTACAGCCGAGGTCAAAGAAGTCTTTGAAGGAATGAATCTTAATGACTATGAGATCATTAAGAGTCTTACAGAATTAATCCACGAAAATATCGGAGCATAGAATAGGAGGGATATGAGGTATCCGGGGACGTGTCCACCCCCGGACACGGGTAGGGGGAGGGGCCCGCAAGATACAAGTTATTTGCAAAGCAAATGACGCAGTAGATTGTGGGAGGGGCCGAAGCGAAGCGGAGTTCCCCGGATACCTTATATCCCTCCTATTCCGGAATTGACACCCGATTCAGAATTCCGTTCAAGGCAGCTAGCGCGATACCGTAGTTCGTGATAGGCACTCCCGCGAGGAGTGCTTTTTTGATGCGGGAGCGGAGGAGGCGTTCGGAGGCGACGCAGCCGCCGCATTGGATGATGAGGCTATACGGGGTGAGGTCGTCCGGGAAGTCGTTGCCGGCCGCGATAGTGACTTGGAGGTCTCCATTGACCCTTTTCCGGAGGAGGTTCGGAATCTTGATGCGGCCAATATCCTCTGTATCAGGCACGTGCGTGCAGGCTTCGGCGATGAGGACGTGGTCGCCGGGGCGGAGGGTGTCGATCGCTTTGGCACCATCGACAAAGGCTTTGATGTCGCCTTTGGCGCCGGCAAGGAGGATGGAGAAGCTGGTCAGGGGCCAGTCCGGGGGGAGGGTGGCGTTGACCTTGGCGAAGGCCTGGGAGTCGGTGATGGTGAGGGCCGGGCGGGAGTGCAGGCCGTCGAGGGCGCGCTGGAGGCCGTCGGGCTGGCAGCAGACGGGGATGCAGCCGAGGTCGAGGAGCTCGCGGAGGATTTGGACCTGCGGGAGGATGAGGCGGCCTTTCGGGGCCTCGCTGTCCTGCGGCATCACCAGCACGACGATGTCGTCCTTGCCGACGAGGCCGCCGGTGAGGAGGCGTTCTTTCTGGTCGGGACGGACTGCCTGGAGATTCCGGATCAGGTCCGGAATGACCTCCTGGACGGGAGCTTTTCCCGCCTGGGAGCGGAGTTCGACGACCGGAATCTGGGCCGTCTGGAACATTTGGAGCCAGCGGTCGTCTTCGGGGTGGTCGGAGCGGAGGAGGACGGCGATGTCGGTGGAGTCGATGACGGCACGGCTGCGGCGTTCGCGTTCCGCGCCGAGGGTGCCGGGATCGCCGTAGCCGGCGGTATCGACAAGGACGCAGGGGCCAAGCTCCGGCAGTTCAATGACCTTGCGGACGGGGTCCGTGGTTGTGCCGGGCAATTCGCTCACCAGCGAGACTTCCTGTCCCGCCAGGGCGTTCACGAGGGTCGATTTCCCGCTGTTGGTCGCCCCGAAGAAAGCGATTTGGAGCCGGTCCATCAGAAGCGGAAGTCGTGTTCGCCGTTCTCGATGCGCTTTAGGCGCTCGATAGTAATCTCGCGGATACGGCCTTCAGGGATGTCGTTGAGGCTCTTCGCAATCATCCTTTCACCCTCTTCACGGGTGGCGGGGGAGGCGTAGTCCATCAGGTATTCCTTGAGGGTCATCAGGGCGTTGGGCGTGCAGCAGTAGGTGATTTTGCCGCTCTTGCACAGGGACATGAAGCGGTCGCCGGTACGGCCTTCGCGGTAGCAGGCGGTGCAGAAGGACGGGATATGGTCCTGCTCAAGGAGCCAGCGGACCACGTCATCGAGCGGGCGAGTGTCGGAGACGTCGAACTGAGCCGTCTCGTCGTGGCGTTCCTCGGTGGTGTATCCGCCGACGCTGGTGCGGGAGCCTCCGCTGATCTGGGAGATGCCGCAGCCGAGCAGCTGTTCCCGCATCCGCTTTGATTCCCGGGTCGATATGATCATGCCCGTGTAGGGGACCGCGATGCGCAGGACGGCGACCAGCTTGTGGAAGATTTCGTCCGGCAGGGCGTCGAAATCGCTGACGGAAATGTCGTCCGCCGGGCAGATGCGCGGCATGCTGATGGTGTGCGGGCCCACGCCCCAGCGGGCTTCCAGGTGCTCCGCGTGCATCAGCAGGCCGACGAGTTCGTAGCGGTAGCTGCTGAGGCCGAAGAGGACGCCGATGCCCACGTCGTCACAGCCACCTTCCTGGGCCCTGTCCATGGCTTCGGTGTGCCAGGCGTAGTTGCTCTTGGGGCCGGTAGGGTGCAGGCGCTCGTAATTCTCCTTGTTGTAGGTTTCCTGGAACAGGATGTAGGTGCCGATGCCGGCTTCGTGCAGCTTGCGGTAGGAGTCCACGTCGGTGGCCGCGATGTTGACATTGACACGACGGATGCTGTTACCGCCCTCGTGGACGCTGTAGATGGTCTTGACACTCTCCAGGATGTATTCCAGGGGATTGTTGCGCGGGTCTTCGCCGGCTTCGATGGCGAGGCGCTTGTGGCCGGAACGGATCAGCGCCCGGACTTCCTCTTCGATCTCCTTTTGGGTGAGTTTCCGGCGGGGAATGGTACGGTTCTTAGCGTGGTATGGACAGTAGATGCATCCGTTGATGCAGTAATTCGACAGGTAAAGGGGAGCGAAAAGGACGATCCGGTTGCCGTAGAAGCGGTGCTTGATCGTTGAAGCGAGTTCGTAGATCTTCTCTTCCAGGCCGGGTTCGTCGCAGTCCATCAGGATGGCGGCTTCCCGGTGCGTCAGGCCTTTGCAAAGGGCGGCTTTCTCCAGGATAGCGAGCACTCTCTCGTGGTTCTTGCTCTCTCGCTCAGCTTCCTGGAGGGTTGAAAGTACCTCCTCGTGGTCGATGAATTCATCGGCATGGACGGACTTGGGATTATACATGGTCAAAGTAGTTTTAGTCGTAGTTTCAGTGAAGACAAAAGTAGTGATTTTGATTCGCTTTATCAAGAGTCAGGAAGATTTCGTATATTTGCAAACTATATTATATTCGAGCTTATAATGATGCAAAATAGGAATACGCTTCTGGTCCTCGGCAAAGATCTTCTTTTCATTGTCCTGGGCTGTTTTCTCATCGTCAAGGGACGTTTCCTCGGCGCTGTCATCGGCGTCCTGGCCATCATCTGGTATGGCCGGGATCTGCTGTACCGGGCAAAGGCTGTCCTTGGGATGAGAGAGCCCAAGCGCGACACCGTGGAGCGCCAGAGCGAACCCCGGCGCACGGAGGATGCGCCTACTATTGTCGATGATGACAAAATCCAGGTGACGGACCTGTCCGGTGCCAAGGAAGTGGATTTCGAGAAGGAATAGGAAATGATTCCGCAGGAGACGGTACAACTCATTCTGGACACGGCCCGCGTCGAAGACGTGGTCGGCGATTTCGTGACGCTCAAGCGCCGCGGGAGCAGTCTGTGGGCCTGCTGTCCGTTCCACAATGAGAAAACGCCGTCCTTCCACGTGGAGCCTTCCCGCGGCATCTACAAGTGCTTCGGCTGCGGTAAGTCCGGCACGGCCGTGGGTTTCGTGATGGAGTATGAGAAGCTCTCCTACACGGAAGCCCTCAAGTGGCTGGCCCGCAAGTACCATATCGAGGTGAAGGAAAAGGAGGAGTCGGCCGAGGACATCGCTGCGCGGCAGCGCAACGAGAGCCTCCTCGCCGTCTCGGAATTCGCCTTCAACTTCTACAAGGAGCAGCTCAAGACGGACGAGGGGCGCGCCGTCGCCGTCCAGTATTTCCATTCCCGCGGCCTGGAGGACGAGACCATCGCCAAGTACGGCCTGGGATGGGCCCCCAAGTCTAAGAACGCCTTCACGGAGGCGGCGAAGAAGGAAGGGTACAAGGACGAATACCTCCTGGAGACGGGCCTCTGCGCCCAGTGGGATGCCGACGGTTCCCTGCACGACCGCTTCTACGACCGCGTGATGTTCCCGGTCCATTCGGTGAGCGGGCGCGTCATCGCCTTTGGCGGCCGCACCCTTTTTACCGACAAGTCTGTCGCTAAGTACGTGAATTCCAAGGAGTCGGAGATTTATGTCAAGTCCCGCTCCCTGTACGGCATCTACTTCGCCAAGAGCGCCATCTCCCGGGCGGACAAGTGCTATCTGGTGGAAGGTTACTTAGATGTTTTGTCGATGCATCAGCTCGGCATCACCAACGTCGTGGCCTCCAGCGGCACCTCCCTCACTGTGGAGCAGATCCGCCTCATCAAGCGCTTCACCGAGAACGTCACGATCATGTACGACGGCGACCCGGCGGGCATCCACGCCGCGCTCCGGGGCATCGACATGGTCCTCAAGGAGGGGATGAACGTGAAGGTCGTCCTCATTCCCGACGGCGACGATCCGGACTCCTACGCCCGGAAGCATACCCTGGAGGAAGTGGAGGCTTTCATCGCCGCGAACGAGCAGGATTTCATCGCCTTCAAGGCGGACCTCCTCCTCGGCGAGGCCGGCAACGACCCCCTGAAGCGGGCGAATCTCATCAACGACATTGCCGACACGGTCGCGGGCATCCCCGATGCCGTCAAGCGTTCGGTCTATACCGATTCCATCTCCGCGAAGTTCCATATCGACGCGGACATCCTCACCGACCGCATCCGCCGCACCCGGGAGAAGATCCAGGGGGAGGAGCAGGCCCAGTTCCGTCGCGAAGCCGCCCGCGCCCAGCGCGAGGAGGAATCCCGGCCGCAGGAATCGACCTATGTCCCGCCCGTGAACGAACTCAAGGCCCTGGAGACGCAGAACCCCGTCCTGGCGCCCTCCGAGCGGGAATTGCTCGGCTTCGTCCTCACCGACGGCCGCACGCCGCTGGTGTTCGAGAGCGACTCGGAGTTCTACGATCCCGATGGGGCGCAGAGCGTCGCCGAGTTCATCGACGGAGCCCTTTCCGGGGACGGCGTCTCCTTCGCGAACGACGCTTACCGGAACACCTTTGAAGCTTATTTCGCCCTTTACGACGAGGGAAAGGACCAGGATACGATCATCCGTGACCTGCTGAACGGGGCCGACGACACCGTCCGCTTCGTCGTCTCGCAGCTCTCCGACGTGAAGTACGAACTCACCGTCAAGAATTTCCAGGCGGCCCTGACCACCCGGGATTCCTGGCTGGCGAACTTTGTCCCGAAGGCCATCCTGGCCTATCACCTGAAACGTCTCCAGTGGGAGCGCACGACGCTCACCCGGGAACTCGCGACGGCCGGCACCGACCGGCAGCGGGAGATTTTCACCGCCCTGGAGAACATCAACGAACTGAACAAGATTATCAACATCAAACTTGGAAGACTGAAATGACCCACAAGAGAACACTCGTGACCTGCGCCCTTCCGTACGCGAACGGTCCCGTCCATATCGGCCACCTGGCCGGCGCCTATATCCCCGGAGACATCTACGTCCGTTACCTCCGCATGCGGGGGGAGGATGTCGTCTTCGTGTGCGGCTCCGACGAGCATGGCGTGCCCATCACCATCAAGGCCCGCGCCCAGGGCGTGACGCCGCAGGACATCGTGGACAAGTACCACGAGGTGATGAAGGACGCCTTCACGGGCCTCGGCATCAACTTCGACATCTATTCCCGGACCACTTCCAAGGTGCACGAACAGAATGCTTCCGAATTCTTCCGGAAGCTGTACGACAACGACCAGTTCATCACCAAGGAGACCGAGCAATACTATGACGAGGAGGCGAAGACCTTCCTCGCGGACCGCTACATTGTGGGCACCTGTCCCAAGTGCGGCAACCCTAACGCTTATGGCGACCAGTGCGAAAAGTGCGGCTCCACGCTGAGCCCCGAGGAACTGATCGACCCGCGTTCCGCCCTGTCCGGCTCCACGCCCAAGAAGGTGAAGACCAAGCACTGGTATCTTCCGCTGGACCAGTATGAGCCGTGGCTCCGCGACTGGATCCTGGAGCAGCACAAGGAGTGGAAGACCAACGTCTACGGCCAGTGCAAGTCCTGGCTGGACGGCGGCCTGCAGCCCCGTGCCGTCTCCCGCGACCTCGACTGGGGCGTCCCCGTTCCTGTCGATGGTGCCGAGGGTAAGGTCCTCTACGTCTGGTTCGACGCGCCCATCGGCTATATCTCCAACACCAAGGAACTCCTCCCGGAGAGCTGGGAGAAGTGGTGGAAGGACCCGGAGACCCGCCTCGTGCACTTCATCGGCAAGGACAACATCGTGTTCCACTGCATCGTGTTCCCGTCCATGCTGAAGGCCTACGGCGACTATGTCCTCCCGGAGAACGTCCCAGCCAACGAGTTCCTGAACCTCGAGGGCGACAAGATCTCCACCTCCCGCAACTGGGCCGTCTGGGTCCATGAGTACGAGGAGCAGTTCC
>JAFYTP010000030.1 GCA_017558775.1 Bacteroidales bacterium
CACGCAACGGAGGACATCCAGCGAGAACTTGCCGTCCGGGGTGACATCACCCTCGGAGATCTTCAGTTCGCTGCGGAGCGCATCGAGCACCTTCTCAGCACCCTTGACGTAGCAAGCGGTACCGAGGCAGACGGAGATGGCATACTTGCCCTTCGGCTTCATGGTGAAGAAGCTGTAGAAGGAGACGACGCCGTAAACCCTGCCCACAGGAATTCCGAGGAACTCTGCGACAACCTTCTGAACCTCTGCGGGGAGGTAGCCGAAGTGCTCCTGGGTCTTGTGGAGGACATTGATCAGTTCGCCCGGATTATTATTGAACGAAGCGCAGATTTCCTTGATCTTGTTGTAATTAGCTTCTGCGATATTTACTTTAGGTCCACACATAATTCAATTATTTTTCGAGATCAAACTTGATTTTCTTGTCGTAGTAGTGAGTGTGAAGCAGGTGGTGCGACTTCTCTGAGCAAGGCTCGCCGTAGAACTCCTTGTAGATCGCGATGATCTCGGGATTCTCGTGGGACTTGCGGATGGGCATCTCCCGGTCGGCCTGGTACGTGGCGGCGTGGCGCGCCCGGATGATGGACGCATCGCCGTGATGGTAAGGCTGGCCGGCGCCGTCGATGCAGCCGCCGGGGCAAGCCATGACCTCCACGAAGTGGTACGGGCAGTTGCCGGCCTTGATCTGTTCCATGATCATACGGGCATTCTTCAGACCGTAGACCACGGCGACCTTCAGGTCCACGACGCCCGGGATGGGAATCGTCGCCTCACGGACGCCTTCCAGACCGCGGACCTCCTCGAGGTCGATTCTCGGAAGGAGTTTGCCGGTCAGGACTTCATACGCCGTACGGAGGGCGGCCTCCATCACGCCGCCGGTGGCGCCGAAGATGACGGCCGCACCGGTCGAAGCGCCCAGCGGGGAGTCGAACTCGGCCTCGGGCAGGCTGTTGAAGTCGATGTTGCAGATCTTGATGAGGCGCGCGAGCTCGCGGGTGGTGATGGAATAGTTGACATCGGGATCGCCGTTCACGGCCAGTTCCTCACGCTGCGTCTCGTATTTCTTCGCGACGCAAGGCATCACGGAGACACAGATGAGCTTCTCGCGCGGAACGCCGATCTTCTCGGCGAAGAAGGTCTTCGCGGTCGCACCGAACATCTGCTGCGGCGATTTCGCCGTAGAAGGATATTCGCGGAGCTCCGGATAGAACTTCTCGTAGAAATTGACCCAGGCGGGGCAGCAGGAAGTCATGATCGGAATCTTGACGTTCTTGTCGCCGGAGAGGAATGCCTTGAAACGGCCGATGGCCTCGGTGCCTTCCTCCATGATGGTGAGGTCCGCGGACCAGTCCGTATCAAACACATAGTCGAAACCGACGGCCTTGAGGGCGGCCGCGATCTTGCCGGTGACGATGCTGCCGGCCGGCATGCCGAACTCTTCGCCCAGGGCCACGCGCACGGCGGGAGCCACCTGGACACAGGTCTTGACATTCGGGTTGGCGATGTCGCGCAGGATCTTGCCGGTGTTGTCGACCTCCGTCAGGGCGCCGGTGGGACACACGGCGACGCACTGGCCGCAGAGGACGCAGTTGGTATCCGTCAGGTTCTTGCCGAAGGCGGTGGAAACCACAGCCGGGAATCCTCTCTCGACAGCGCCGATGGCACCGACGCTCTGGTACTCGTGGCACACGGACTCGCATCGACGGCACATGATGCACTTGTTGGCATCACGGACGATGGACGGCGAGGTCTCCACGGCGTACTGGGACTGCTGGCCCTTGAACGGGATCTCGCGGATGCCCAGGTCGGCGGCCAGCGCCTGGAGTTCGCACTTGCCGCTCTTGGCGCACTGGAGACAGTCGTTCGGGTGGTCGCTGAGCATGAGCTCGAGGACGGTCCGGCGGGCGTTGAGCGCGCGGAACGAATTGGTCTTGACGACCATGTCCGGCATGCACTCGGTGATACACGCCGGCGCCAGGTTCCGGCGTCCGACAACCTCCACCACGCACACGCGGCAGCCGCCGGGGTGGTTCTTGAGGGCGAGGCCGTCGAGTTCGAAATTGCAGAGGGTAGGAATGGTGATACCCATCTGCTCGGCTGCTTTCAAAATGGTCGTACCGCGGGGCACTTCCACTTCTCTGTTGTCAATAGTCAGTTTGATAGTATCCATGTTCATATCCTCCCTTATTGAATGCTGATTGCTCCGAATTTGCACTTCTCCATGCAGGTGCCGCACTTGATGCAGTCCAGCTGGTTGATGACATGCGGGTTCTTGACGGTGCCGGTGATGGCACTCACGGGGCAGGCCCTGGCGCAGGCCGTACAGCCCTTACACTTGACAGGGTCGATGACAAACTTCTTCAGGGCCTTGCACTGGCCGGCGCGGCACTTCTTTTCAGTGACGTGCTCCACATACTCGTCCCAGAAGTTGGTGATGGTGGAAAGAACAGGGTTCGGGGAGGTCTGGCCAAGGCCGCAGAGGGCCGTGTCCTTGATGACGGCGGAGAGGTTCTTGAGCTTCTCCAGGTCTTCCATCGTGCCGTTGCCCTCGGTGATCTTGGTGAGGATCTCCAGCAGGCGTCGGTTGCCGACGCGGCACGGGGTGCACTTGCCGCAGGACTCATCAACCGTGAATCCCAGGTAGAACTTGGCGATGGCAACCATGCAGTCGTCCTCGTCCATGACGATCATACCGCCGGAGCCCATCATGGAACCCGCGGCCACGAGGCTGTCGTAGTCGATGGGGGTGTCCAGGTGCTTCTCAGTGAGGCAGCCGCCGGAGGGACCGCCGGTCTGGACGGCCTTGAACTTCTTGCCGCCCTTGATGCCGCCGCCGATCTCGTAGATGATCTCCCGGAGGGTGATGCCCATCGGGACCTCGATGAGGCCCACGTTGTTGATCTTGCCGGCGAGGGCGAAGACCTTGGTACCCTTGGACTTCTCGGTGCCGATCGAGGCGAACCAGTCGGCGCCCTTGTTGATGATGGCCGGGATGTTGGCGTACGTCTCGACGTTGTTGACGTTGGTAGGCTTCTCGAGGTAGCCGGACTGGGCCGGGAACGGGGGTTTGAAGGTGGGTTCGCCGCGCTTGCCTTCCATGGAATGGATGAGCGCCGTTTCCTCACCGCAGACGAACGCGCCCGCGCCGTAACGGAGTTCGATGTCGAAATTGAAGCCGGTGCCGAAGATGTCGTTGCCCAGGAGGCCGTATTCCTTGGCCTGCTGGATGGCGATCTGGAGCCGGTGGATGGCGAGCGGATACTCCGCGCGGATGTAGATCAGACCCTTGTCCGCGCCGATGCAATAGCCGCAGATGGCCATGGCCTCGAGGATGGAATGGGGATCGCCCTCCAGGAGGGAACGGTCCATGAATGCGCCCGGATCGCCCTCATCGGCGTTGCAGACGACGTACTTCTGCTCGCCGGGACGGCTCTTGGACGCGATCTCCCACTTCAGGCCGGTGGGGAAACCCGCGCCGCCGCGACCGCGGAGGCCGGACTTCTTGATCTCGGCGATGACCTGCTCGGGGGTCATCTCGGTGAGGCACTTGCCCAGGGCGGCGTAGCCGTCACGCGCAATGGATTCCTCGATATTTTCAGGATCGATGAAACCGCAGTTGCGCAGGGCGATGCGGAGCTGCTTCTTGTAGAACTCCATGTGCTTGGAGTCGGACACGCTCTCGTTGGTGTCCGGGGCGACGTAAAGCAGGCGCTTGACCTTGCGGCCCTTGATGATGTGTTCCTCGACGATCTCCTTCGCGTCGGAAGGCTTCACCTTGGTGTAGAAGGTGTTGTCGGGGATGATTTTCACGATGGGACCCTTTTCGCAGAATCCGAAGCAGCCGGTGACGACCACCTTGGCGAAATCGGTCAGGTCGTGGGCCACGAGCTCCTTGTTGAATTCGGCGACGATCTCATGGCTGGCGGATGCGGAGCAACCTGTTCCTCCGCATACCAGGATATGCATTTTAACTGCCATAATAGCGCTGATGGAAGTTTAGGTTATATGGTCCGGTAATTCGCGGGCAGAATGCCTTCGATCAGCTCACCACCGATGATGTACTTTTCAATGATCTCCTTGGCGCGCTCGATTTTCACATCGCCGAAAACGACGGGGTCCTTTCCGGGGATGGTGACCTCGACCGTGGGTTCGGCATAGCTGTAACCCATGTCACCCACCTGCATGACCAGAGCACGGATCTGGCGCTTGTCCAGTTCACTGATGAGATAGCTCATGGTCTCCTTCGCACCCGAGGCGATTCCACTGGTGGCCATTCCGACCTTGATTTGAATGATAGCGTCGTCGGAGTCGCTGTTTTCACGCATCGACATCCTGGACTGCATACCCTCCTTCATCTTGCGGAGATCCGCAAGATTCCTGATTTTGTCCATAGGGGTCCTCCTACTAGTTAAAAGTGTTAGTAATTATTTTTATTGGTTTTTCAATTTGCTAATTTACACAAATGTTTTCATTTTCCAAGTATTCTTACAAAAAATAAGGAGCCGACCCGTTTTTGGGTCAGCTCCTCAACTAAATATGCGCTCTGCGCCGTTAGAACGGAAGGTCTTCCTCTCCTTCGGAAGCGGCGGGCATGTCCTCGATGGTGGGAGCCGGAGCCTGCGGATAAGCCGGGGCCTGTGGGCGGGACGGGCCGCGGGAGCGGCAGGCTGGCCGTCGCCGGCGGGCGCGATCTTCCAGATCTGGAGATCGTTGTACCAGCGTCCGTTGTACTCGCGGCTCTTGAGGTTGAAGGATACCTTTACCTTGTCACCGACCTGGTATTTGTCCAGGTCCTGAACCTTTTCCTGCCCCCAGGCCGTAAAGCACGCCTTGGCGGTGAAGTTGCCGTCGGGGAATTCCAGGATGAACTCCTGCTTGGCCCAAGGGCCGCGCGCGGAGCTCCCGGACTGGACGGGCAGCTTCTGGGCGAGGGTTCCTTCGATTTCGAGGGCCATAACTTACTCCTCCTCTACGTAGGAACCGACCTTGAGCAGGTCCACGTCGAAGATGAGGGTGGAGTTGGGCTCGATGCCGCGGTTGCCGTACTCGCCGTAAGCGAGGTTGCCGGGGATGACGAGCTTGACCTTACCACCTTCGCCGACGAGCTTCATACCCTCGGTCCAACCCTTGATGACGCGGTTCAGGGTGAAGTTGATGTTGTCGTTCTGGTCGAACACGGTGCCATCGAGCTTGGTGCCCTTGTAGTTCACCCACACGGTGTCCTTGTCAGAGGTGGCCTGCTTGCCGTTACCGGGCTCGATGATCTTGTAGGCGAGGCCGCTCTCGGTCTGCTGGGCGCCCTCTTCCTGGAGGAACTTGGCGATGTAATCCTGGCCCTTCTCGTTGTTCAGGGCGCCGGTGTAGGCGCGGCGCTTCTGGATGAAACCGTCCAGGACGGCGTTCATCTCGTTGGGGTTGATCTTGAACTGATCGACGAAGGTAGAGTCCTGCATGCTGCCCTCAGCCTTCATGAAGTCCTTGATACCCTTGATCATCTCACTGTAGTTGAGCTCACCGAAGTCGTTACCCTTGATCCAGGAACCGAAGTTCACGCCGACCAGGTAGCTGGTGGAGTCAATCTCGGATTTTTTCGGCAGGAGGTCACGGACTTCCTTGCTGCCTTCCGCGGCGGGGGTGCCGCAAGCCACGATCAGCGCAGCGGCCGATGCGAGGACGAAAAACTTGGAAATTTTCATAATGTGTTATTGTTAATATTAAGTTTCTTGTTAGGGCGCGGTTTGCTTCAAGCCGCTATCCTGCAAAGATACTCTTTTTTCATCAAAATGTATCAAATTATTTGATTCTTCGCCGGATTGCATAATATTCCTGTATTTTTCCGGCGGAAATTTTTGGTAAATCGTGGGGTTTTTGTTATATTTAGTCGCATAAACGCATTAAACTATGGCCAACGACCCTTCACTCCTTCAGTCGAAACTGAAACAATTTTTCGGTTTCGATGCTTTTAAGGGTGACCAGGAAAAGATCATCCGGCATCTTGTCGACGGAGGCAACGCGTTTGTTCTGATGCCCACCGGAGGTGGCAAATCCCTATGCTATCAGCTACCCGCTCTGGTGATGGACGGAACCGCCATCGTCATCTCCCCGCTCATCGCCCTGATGAAGAACCAGGTCGACGCCATCCGGGGGTTCGTGGAGTCCGGCAACGGCATCGCCCATTTCCTCAATTCTTCCCTGAGCCGCACCCAGGTCGCCGAGGTGCGGGAAGACCTCCTGAGCGGGGTCACCAAGCTTCTGTACGTCGCGCCGGAATCCCTCACCAAGGAGGAGAACATCGCCCTCCTGAAGGAAATCCACATCTCCTTCTACGCGGTGGACGAGGCGCATTGTATTTCAGAGTGGGGCCACGACTTCCGGCCGGAATACCGGAAGATCCGCGCCATCATCGAGGACATCCAGCCGGCCCCGGTCATCGCCCTCACCGCGACGGCCACGCCCAAGGTCCAGAGTGACATCCTCAAGAACCTCCGCATCACCGATGCCACCATTTTCAAGTCCTCCTTCAACCGCCCCAACCTCTATTATGAGGTGCGCGATAAGGTCGACACGGAAAAGGATATCATCCGCTTCATCCGCCAGAACCCCGGCAAGTCCGGCATCATCTACTGCCTGAGCCGGAAGAAGGTGGAGGAATTGGCCCAGGTCCTGTCCATCAACGGCATCAAGGCCCTCCCCTACCACGCCGGCCTGGACGCGAAAACCCGCGCCGAGAACCAGGACCGCTTCCTGATGGAGGACATCCAGGTGATCGTGGCCACGATCGCCTTCGGCATGGGCATCGACAAACCCGATGTCCGGTTCGTCATCCACTACGACATTCCCAAGAGCATCGAGGGATACTACCAGGAAACCGGCCGCGCCGGACGTGACGGGCAGGAAGGCATCTGCATCACTTACTATAGCTACAAGGACATCCAGAAACTGGAGAAGTTCATGCAGGGCAAGCCGGTCTCCGAGCAGGAAATCGGCAAGCAGCTCCTGAGCGAGACCGTGGCCTACGCGGAGTCCAGCCAGTGCCGCAGAAAGCTGCTGCTCAACTACTTCGGCGAAGACTATCCGCAGGACAACTGCGGTTGCTGCGACAACTGCTTGCATCCGAAGGCCCGGTTCAACGGGCAGGAGGAGATGTGCCTCGTCATAGAGCTCATCGAGTCCCTCAAGGAGCATTTCAAGATCGAGCATCTCGCCGGCATCCTCGCCGGCGTCTCCAACGCCCTCATCAAGTCCTACCACCACGACAAGCTGGACCTGTTCGGCGCCGGAAAGGACCATGACATGCGGTTCTGGTCGGCCGTCATCCACCAGGGCCTCGTACTGCATTATCTGGACAAGGACATCGACAATTACGGCGTCATCCACACCACCGACCGGGGCCTGGAATTCCTCCTGGACCCGCACGAGCTGCTGCTGGTGGAAGACCGCACTTTCGTGGGCGAAGACGACGAGGACGTGGACGACCCGGGCGCCGTCCGCGGCGGCGGTGGCGGCGACCAGACTCTCCTCGCGATGCTCAAGGACCTGCGGAAGGACGAAGCCCGGAAACGGGGCCTCCAGCCGTGGATCCTCTTCTCGGACCCGTCCCTGGAGGACATGTCCATCCTCTACCCCCTGACGATGGAAGAACTCCGCGGCTGCCAGGGCGTCGGCGAAGGCAAGGCCCGCAAATACGGCCAGCCCTTCCTCAACCTCATCTCCCGCTACGTGGAAGAGAACGACATCCTGCGCCCCGACGACTTCGTGGTGAAATCCATCGCCCCCAAGTCCGGCAACAAGGTCTACATCATCCAGAGCATCGACCGTAAGATGGCCCTCGAGGACATCGCCGCCGCCAAGGGCCTGGAGCTCGACGACCTCCTGTCGGAAATCGAAGCCATCGTCTCCACCGGCACCCGCCTGGACATCAACTACTACATTGAGCAGAACCTCGACGAAGACGTGGTGGAAGAGATTTACGACTGGTTCAAGGAGGAAGCCGCCTCCGACTCCCTCCCCGACGCCCTCGCCGCCCTCGGCTCCGACTACGAAGACCTCGAAATCCGCCTCGTCCGCATCAAGTTCCTCTGCGAGGTGGCGAATTAGGAGGTTCTCCTTCCCGCTTCCCGGTCCTTCCGTCCGGCCCGTGTCCGGGGTTTGCGGGGTAAACTTCTAGAACAAGTTGGTTCTCAATACGTTACAAAACGACAATCCGCAGACCCCACGAAAAAACAGGGGGTATGCGGATTAGCTTTTTACAAGTTATTTGCTACCAGGGACTTACGGATTAACCATCCGCAGACCCCTGCGCTGACCTACAGGCTATACCTCTCCTTTACACCCCGCAGGAACTCCGCCGCCCCTTCCGGCAGGTCTTCTCTCCGGAGGATGATGCCGGAGGAGAGGGCTGTCATCAGGTAGAAGTTGGTCGGAGTCTCATGGATACCGTGCAGTTTGTCGAAAGGGATGGAGGAATGATCGTAAGGATCGACGGCATCGAAATGGTCTTCAAAGAAAGACAAGTCGAATTCGAGATCCGTCGACAATTTGCAGCTTCTGTATGCTTTCACGGCTCTCCGGTCCAGGTTGCCGGTCAGGATCCAAACGTTCCAGGCAGCCAGGACAATGGGCAGGAGGATATAGAGCCAGGACATCTCCAGGAACAGCGTTCCGAAGATGGTACAGAGCAGCCAAAGGAAGCAGATGCCGAACACGATGCCATACGTCCATTTCACCCGCTTAGGCCGTAGGGCCATAAAGCGGTAGAAACGGATATACTCCTCCTCCGTGTACTTGCCGTGCACGGTGAAAACGGGGGTGTTCATCCGTTACACCAACTCGTGGATCGCCAGGCCGCTGCGGAGCTTGGGCTCGAACCAGGTGGTCTTGGGCGGCATGATGTTGCCGGTGTCGGCGATGCGGATGAGCTGGTCCATCGAGACCGGGTAGAGGGCGAAGGCGACTTTCATTTCGCCGGAGTCTACGCGGCGGGAGAGTTCGCCGAGCCCGCGGATGCCACCGACGAAGTCGATGCGCTTGTCCGTGCGGAGGTCCTTGATACCCAGCAGCTTGTCCAGTACGAGGTTCGACAGGATCGTCACGTCGAGGACGCCGATCGGGTCGTTGTCATCGTAGCGGCCGGGCTTGGCGGTGAGGCTGTACCACTTGTCGCCGAGATACATCGAGAAGTTGTGCAGGGCGGCGGGGGCGTACGGTTTCGCCGGGCGGCCGCAGCGCGGCTTGGTGGCGAGGCTCACTTCGAAATCCTCCTCCAGCGCCTTCAGGAAATCCTCCGGCGTGAAGCCGTTCAGATCCTTGACCACGCGGTTATAGTCGATGATGGCGAGTTCGCTCTGCGGGAAGCAGACGGCCATGAAGTAGTTGTACTCTTCGTTGCCGGTGTGGTTCGGGTTGTTGGCCTTCTTCTCGGCGCCCACGCGGGCGGCAGCGGCGGTGCGGTGGTGGCCGTCGGCCACATAGAACGCATCGACCTGGGTGGTGAAGATTTCCGTGATCCGGGCGATGGTGGCGTCGTCGTCGATCACCCAGAAGGTGTGGGTGAACTTGTTCTCATCGACAAACTTGTACTCCGGTTTGCCGGCGGCGGCTTTTGCGACGATGGCGCCGAGCTCCGCGTTATCCTTGAAGGCGAAGAAGACCGGTTCGATGTTGGCGTTCTGGATGCGGACGTGGATCATCCGGTCGTCTTCCTTGTCCTTGCGGGTGAGTTCGTGTTTCTTGATGATGCCCTCGGCATAGTCGTCGGTGTGGGCGCAGAGGACGATGCCGAACTGGGTGCGCTTGCCCATGGTCTGGGCGTAGACATAGTACATCGGTTTCGGGTCCTGGACCAGCCAGCCCTTTGCCCGCCAGGCCTTGAAGTTCTCCACGGCCTTGTCGTACGTGCGCTGCTCGTGCTCGCCGGCGAGGGGGGAGAAGTCGATTTCGGGCTTGGTGATGTGCAGGAGGGATTTCTCTCCGGCCATCGCGAAGGCCTCTTCGGAGTTCAGGACGTCATACGGGGGTGCGGCCACTTCGGTGACCAGGTTTTTGGGCGGGCGGATCGCCGCGAAGGGTTTAACACGTACCATATCAGATATTTTATCAGTTCTCAAAGATAGGGTTTTTTACGCAATAATCCGCCGTTTTTGTGGAAATGTCGATGCCGGTTCCGGCACCCCAGGGGCCCGTGTCGATGCTTCCGTACTTTATCCGTTTCCCTTTTTGCGAACACCGCTCCTCCTGCGTAACTTGCCCCGTCTGTCACAAGACCGGGGAAACCGGACGCCCCGCCTGCCGTCCGGACTATGTAACTTATTGTCAATGAGATCAGTTTTCCTTTCTCCCGACCAGTACAGCGACCTCAAGGGCCGCTACGCCAAGTTCAACGAACCCTGGACCCCCGACGAAGTCGAAGAACTCCGCCGCATGGCTGCTGACGGTATCTCCCGCGCGGACATGTCCGAACAGCTCGGCCGCACCCCCAACTCCATCCGGATGAAACTCCAATCCCTCGGCCTCTACACCCCCAAACCCGCCGCCAAACCCTGGACTCCCCTCGATGACGACGCCTTGGTGAAGCTCTACCGCGAAGGCGCCTCCTTCACCACCCTCTCCTCCACCTTCGGTCGCTCCGAAAACGCCATCATCACCCGCCTCATCCGCCTGCGGGCAGGGATACTGCCAGAGAGGACGGCGGAAGAATAGGCGGAATCAATGAACGTCAAACTATTTACAGATCCCGTCCCAGGCCGGGATGGGATCTTTATGTTCACATCGGATCACCAGCTCCGGCAACTGATTTTTCGTACGCTTGAAGATTACTCCTTCGGAGTGAACACATTGGCCATCGGAACATTGAAATTCAAGGTTCGCGTGCTTTGTTATACCCTGATGAGCAACCACTTACATTTGCTTATCATGGGGCACTATGAAGACTGCCTGGCCTATTTCAAATGGGTCATGCTTCGGCTCGCACAGATGCTGAAAGCGCGCTATGGAATCAGCGGCGTCCTAAAAGCAGACGCCGCCGATGTCCAGTATGTCACGGACAGCCAAATGCTTCTGAACGAATTCGCCTACCTGTTGCGGAACGCTTTCAAAGCACGCATCGACAGTCCGTATTCCTACCCCTGGGCTCCTTTCGAAGTGTACTTCAATCCCTATCTCGACACCATCCGGGGAGAGCGCTTCCCCAGTGCCGATGCGGCCAAAACAATCCTGGGAACACACGCGAACATTCCGGAAGGATGGGAGCATCGAAACGGCACGATTCTGAACAAGTGCTTCGTGGACTACCGAACTGCGGAACAACTGATTGGATCCAGTTTCGCACTGTTTGATCGCGTCCGGAGATTTGACGTGGAGTCCGCTATCGCCCAATCCCATGGAATCGAAGAACAATTGACCTTTACAGACAGCGAAATGCAGGAAAAGATCCGGGTCATTTGCCAGAAAGAACTGTACGTGGATTCTCCACATCAGTTGGGACGCAAAGACCTGCTGCGGCTGGCCAGGACGGTCGCCCACCGTTTTTCGGCCAACAAAAAGCAAATATCCCGGCTGCTCGGCATCGACCCAACCATCTTGGACAATGCTTTGTAAAAGGTCTGCGGATGCAAGTTTCGCAACTGCCTATCAAACAACTATTTTCAATATTATAATCCGCAGACCCCCTATAAAATTGGCAGGTCTGCGGATTGACTTTTCGCACATATCTGAATTACAACAATTTACAAAAAGACCGTCCGCAGACCCCGGAAACGGAGCGAGCGGACGGTCGCAAAAGACTGTGCTTGACGCTTACTTATTCACCTGGAACCGGGTGCAACCCGTGGCGAAGAAGTCGGCGATTTGGCGGGCGGCGGCGAGGCCGGCGTTGACGTTGGCTTCGGAGGTCTGGGCACCCATTTTCTTGGGGGTGGCGAAGACGCGGTAGCCGAACTTCTTGGTGAGCTGGTCGTAGTTGTCCGGCATGACGTCGGTGACGTACTTC
>JAFYTP010000031.1 GCA_017558775.1 Bacteroidales bacterium
ACGGTACTTTCCGTCTTAACGTGCCCGCGGGCGCGAACATTGAAGTTTCCTGCATCGGTTACGCCTCCCAGGTGATTCCCGTCGGAAACCAGTCCGTTTTCAATGTGGTCCTCCAGGAGGACACCGAGTTCATCGACGAGACGGTCGTGATCGGTTACGGTGTTCAGAAGAAGAGCGACGTCACCGGTGCCATCGCTTCCGTCCGGGCCGATGACCTGCAGAACCGCTCCACTTCCGACGCCGCCATCGCCCTCCAGGGCAAGGCCGCCGGTGTCCAGGTCGTCCGTTCCTCCGGTGCTCCGGGCAAGGGCGCTGACATCCGCGTCCGCGGTTACTCCTCCAACTCCGGCAACATCGGACCGCTCCTCATCGTGGACGGTCTGAAGGTGGACAACATCCAGTATCTGGATCCGGAAATGATCGAGTCGATGGAGATCCTGAAGGATGGTGCCTCCGCTGCTATCTATGGTGTGACTGCCGGTAACGGTGTCGTGCTCATCACCACCAAGTCCGGTAAGAAGGGCGAAGGCCGTGTCTTCTACAATGGCCAGTTCACCCTCTCCAGTCTGTCCAATAAGCTGGACATTATGAACGCCGCCGACTACATCGATTTCGAGAAGGCTTGCGGTTACCTGAGCGACCAGGCCCTCAAGGATGCCTCCTACGACGGCACCGACGTGGACTGGAGCAAGGAAATCTTCGTCCCCACCTGGAGCAGCCGCCACACGGTGGGCTTCTCCGGCGGTAACGACCGCGGCAACCTCTTCGTCTCCCTCAACAACGTGAAGGACGACGGTATCGTCCGCGGAGACAAGGATGTCTACAAGCGTCTGACCTTCCAGGTCAACGCCGACTACAAGATCAAGGATTGGCTGACCATCGGTGTCAACAATTCCATCGAGCGCTGGAGCACCAAGAGTGTTTCCGAGGCGAACGATAACGGCTCCTTCTTGCTGTCCGCCATCACTTCCTCCCCGCTGTTCCCGGTCTCCGGTGACCGTGCCCTGCTCGAGAAGTACTACGGGAATATGATCGACTACGAGAATAAGGGATACAACCTGATCACCGATCCCGACACCGGCCTCTACTGGCTCGCCCCCCGTATCGGTTCCACCCAGTCCGGTCACCCGTTCATCCAGCGTGATGCGACCGATTCCTCCAACAGCGGCTTCAGCATCCGTGGCGTCGCCTTCGCGAACTTTATGCCTTTCAAGGGCTTCACCTTCACTTCCCGCTTCGGCTACCGCATCTCCCAGAGCAACAGCCACAGCTACACCGCTCCTTACTACAGCAGCAACACGGTGAAGGCAGACAACTACAACATCTCCGCTTCCGCCAACAACGGCTGGTACTATCAGTGGGAGAACTTCGCCAACTACAGCCACGCCTTCGGCCGCCACGAGATTGGTGCGATGATCGGTATGTCTTATGACGAGAACAACTGGGATAACGTGAGCGCTTCCGCTTCCGGTACCGACATCCTCAAGGGCTACGCCGAAAACTTCCGTTATCTGGACTTCCTCCTGACCGACGGTGTCTCCAAGAGTATGAACAACGCTCCCGGCCGCGCCGCGAACCTGGCTTACTTCGGCCGTCTGACCTATGCGTTCGACGATCGTTACAACGTCCAGTTCATCTTCCGCGCCGACGCTTCCGACTCCTCCAAGCTTCCGTTCGACAAGAAGTGGGGTTACTTCCCGTCCGTGTCCGCCGGTTGGACCGTCAGCAACGAGCCTTTCTTCAAGAACAACGTGAACACCGATGTGTTCAATTTCCTGAAGCTCCGCGCCTCCTGGGGTGTCAACGGTAATATCAATGTGCTGACTAACTACCCGTACTCCACCTCCATTATGGCGAACGCCGTGTACTATCAGTACGATCCGGACAGCCCGACCCTGTCGATGGGTTCCATCCCTTCCGGTCTCGCCAATCCTGACCTGAAGTGGGAGACCTCCGTGCAGACGGACTTCGGTCTGGACGCCCGCCTGTTCAACAATCGTCTCACCGTCGGTCTCGATTTCTTCAATAAGGACACCCGCGACCTGCTGGTCGGCGTTCCTCCTGTGAAGGAAATCGGTCTGCCTGCCTTTGGTGACCTGGGTGTCGCCACCTCCGTGACGGTGAATGCCGGTTCCGTGAATAACAAGGGTCTCGAGCTTGAACTCGGCTGGCGCGACCAGATCGGCGACCTCGGCTATTCCATCAACGGTAACGTTTCCTGGCTGAAGAATATGGTGACCTATGTCGACCCGAACGTCGGCCAGATCACGGGCCGCGTCCCTCAGGGCTGCGAAATGGGTACTTACTTCGAGGAAGGCCACAGTGTCTGGTACATCCTGGGTTACAAGGCCGTCGGCTTCGACGATGAAGGTAACGCACTCTATGAGACCGCTTCCGGTGTGCCGTCTGCTGCACCTTCCCAGTCCGACCGCGTCGACCTCGGCTCCGGTATTCCGAACCTCCTTTATGGTCTGACGGTCAGCCTCAACTACAAGAATTTCGACTTCACCGTCTTCGGCAACGGAATCGGTGGCAGCAAGATTTTCCCGACTTCCTGGCGTCCTGACCGTAAGGAGTGCAACACCTACTCCTACTATTGGGCCAACTCCTGGGACAATCCCGCCGTCGACAAGGCGAACGCCAAGTTCCCGGCCGCCGACAAGTGGTCCACGCCGTCCTTCTCCTCCTCGCTGACCCTGTTTGACGGTTCCTACTTCAAGATCAAGCAGATCCAGCTCGGTTACACCCTGCCGAAGAAGCTTACCCAGAAGGCCAAGATCAACAACCTCCGCGCTTTCATCTCCTTCGACAACTACTTCACCTTCTCCAAGTACATCGGCCTCGATCCTGAAACCGCTACCAACGGTGGCTCCGCCGCCGGTATCGATATGGGTAACTACCCGACCGCGAAGTCTATGGTTCTCGGTGTCAACCTTGAGTTCTAATCCCTTGAATGACAACGAAAATGAAAAAGATATTTATTGCTCTGATTGCTGTCGCCTCCCTGCTTTTCACGGGATGCGAGAAAAGGCTTGACATCCCGCGCAAGGGCGTTATCGACCTGACGACCTTCTATCAGACCGATGCCGATGCCGAGTCCGCGCTCGTGGCCGCCTACTACACCGCCGGCCGCTTCTTCTCCAACACGATGTGGACCACCGCCGGCTGGAACGACTGCCCGTTCCTGTCGATGTGGGAGTATGCTTCCGACGAGATCTACGTCGCCGGTTCCGATAAGACCGACGGTCAGTCCGGTAACGAGATCCAGGCTTTCCGTATGGACTACAACAACAGCCTCATCGCGGGCACGTACGAGTGCTACTATATGATCATCAAAGCCTGCAACGACGTGATCGACAACTTCGCCGAAGCGGCCGACACCCAGGTCAAGAAGCGCTGCGTGGCCGAGGCCCGCGTGCTCCGCGCCCAGGCCCAGCTCCTCCTCGCCCTCGCCTGGGGTACCGCCCCGATCGTCGAGAACAACCTCGCCGGTGACGCCAAGCCCGCGAACGCCGAGTCCCAGGAGGCCGTCCTCCAGTGGGTTGCCGACGAGTGCGACAAGGCCATTCCCGACCTGACCTCCAAGACCTCCGTCAATGACAAGAAGGGCGCCGTGAAGATCACGAAGGAGTTCGCTTATGCCCTCAAGGGCAAGGCCCTCATCAGCAAGCACGACTATGCCGGTGCGAAGACCGCCCTCAAGCAGGTCATCGACTCCAAGCTCTATGCGCTGGTCCCGGGCGAGCAGATGGCTTCCCTGAACCACAACAGCGGCCGCGCCACTTCCGAGGCCGTGTTCGAGCTCAACTTCCAGTTCTTCGACGGTATGAATGCCTATGGCCGTACCCAGCCGAACTTCCGCTGGCTCTGGTCCTGGCGTTCCGACCATATGAACTGCCCGACCGGCGACGGCTCCGAGCTGGTCGTCGGCGGCTGGGGCTGGGTCAATCCTTCCCAGAAGTTCGTGGACAAGATTATCGCGTATGACGGCCTGGATTCCTATCGCCGCAAGGCTTGGATCAAGACCTACGACGAGGTCCTTTACGAGATGCCGTACAGCTCCGACAAGGAAGGTATGACGCTCGAAGAGAAGATGAAGGACAAGAACCGTGGTGTGATGGATTCCGGTCTTTACGGCCACGTGGGTTACTTTATGTGGAAGCGTCTCTTCCGCTCTGAGGACCGTGTGATGGCCGACGGTAACGTTGCCAACTGGAACCTGACCCTGATGCGTTACGCCGAGGTGCTCCTCCTCTATGCCGAGGCTTGCGCCAAGACCAACGATGACGGCTCCGGTCTCAAGGCCCTGCAGGAAGTCAACGAGCGCGCGGGCGGCAAGACCAAGGTCACCGCTCTCACGATGGATGCGGTCAAGACCGAGAAGTTCCTCGAGGGCTGGCTGGACGGCACCCGCTTCCAGGACCTCATCCGCTGGGGTGACGCCGCCACGGAACTTGCCAACAACGGCAAGTACTATCCGACCTTCTACGACGCTATGTCCAAGAAGGGTGAATCCGAACACCGCGGCTACATCGACGAGAGCGATGCCGACTGGTGCGCCAAGCTCTACAGCGTTGGATTCAAGAGCGGCAAGAACGAACTCTTCCCGTTCCCGTTCAACGAGATGCAGCTGAATCCGAACCTTTCCCAGAACCCTGGGTATTAATAGTTGGTTGGTTCATTCTTTCGATCCGGCCGGGCTTGCATGCCCGGCCGGATTCTTTTATTTGACGCGTTGTAGTGAGGTTTTGATTGAATTTTCGCCTATTTCGACCTTAAAATGAAAGTGTGCGAAACCGAATCCGCTTATATTTGCAACCAGTGAACCGCATGAACCTACACTATTCATAACTAATTTCACCAACCAAAACTAACGCTTTTATGACAAGGCAATTTTTTGCAAGAATGGCAGCCGCTGTGATGATTCTCGCAGCGGGCCTCCTGGGAACGGTTGCGACCGCCCAGAACCGCGCCATCAGCGGAACGATTGTCGATGCAAGTGGCGCTCCGGTCGTCGGAGCCGCCGTTGTCGTCGTCGGCAATTCCTCCATTGGTGCTGTGTCCGATGCGAACGGTAATTTCCGTCTCAGCGTCCCCGCAGGTGCCAACATCAACATCTCCTGCATCGGCTATGCCGACCAGACCTTCTCCACGGTCAACCAGTCCGTGTTCAACGTCACCCTCGAGGAAGACGCTGAATTCCTGGATGAGACTGTCGTGATCGGTTATGGTGTCCAGCGCAAGAGCGACCTCACCGGCGCCGTGGCGTCGGTCCGTGCCGAAGACCTGGAGAACCGTTCCACGACCGACGCCGCCGCCGCCCTTCAGGGTAAGACCTCCGGCGTCCAGATCATCAACACCTCCGGCGCTCCGGGTTCCGGTGCCGACATCCGCGTCCGTGGTTATTCCTCGAACTCCGGTAACATCGGACCGCTCCTCATCGTCGATGGTCTGAAGGTGGACAACATCCAGTATCTGGATCCTACGATGATCGAGTCCATGGAGATCCTGAAGGACGCCGCCTCCGCCGCCATCTACGGCGCGCAGGCCGGTAACGGTGTCGTGCTCATCACCACCAAGACCGGTAAGGAAGGCACCGCCCACATCACCTACAACGGCCGCTTCACCCTGCAGTCCCTGGGCAAGAAGGCTGACATCTTCCGCGCGAAGGAATATGTCGAATATCAGTCGTATATCGGCAACCTTGCCGCAGACACGCCCACCAATATCGACACCGACTGGTATGACGCCGTCTTCCAGCCCAGCTGGTCCAAGCAGAACGGCATCACCTTCCAGGGCGGTAACAACCGCGGTCACTTCTTCACCTCCCTCAACTATTTTGACAACGACGGTATCGTCGTCGGCAAGAAGGATGTCTATCATCGTCTCACCGCCCAGGTCAACGCCGACTACAGCCTCTTCAAGTGGTTCAACATCTCGACGAACAACTCCATCGAGAAGTGGGACCGCAAGTCCGTCTCCAACGGTTACGGCTCCGTGCTGAACTCCGTGGTCTCCCTCGACCCGCTCACCCCGCCGTACATCAGCGACATCAAGGACACTCCTGGCGGTATGCAGGAGCACTACGCCTCCGGCGATCCCATCCCGACGGATCCGAACCACAATGGCGACTTCTACGGTACCTCCAAGTATCTGGAGGAAGCCACCGGTAACCCGCTCTTCCAGCGTGACAAGACCGACGCCACCAGCGGAGGTTTCAATATCCGCGGTTCCCTGGCGGCCAACTTCATGCCGTTCAAGGGCTTTACCTTCACCTCCCGTTTAGGCTACCGGATCACCCAGAGCACCAGCCACAGCTATACCAAGCCTTACTGGCTGACCTCCATGGCCAATTCCAAGAACCACGAAATCTCCGCCGGTGTGAACACGGGTTACTACTATCAGTGGGAAAACTTCGCGAACTTCAACCGCACCTTCGGCAAGCACACGGTCGGCGCCATGGCCGGTATGTCCTTCAGCGAGAGACGCAGCGACAATGCCAGCCTCTCTGCGAGCGGTCCCAATGCCCTCAAGGGTTACGCGGATAACTTCCTCTACATGAATTATGTGAACCCCATCGAGTCCACGACCAGAAGCTATAGCAATGCTCCGAGTATCGATGAGGTTGTGCTCTCCTACTTCGGCCGTCTGATGTACAGCTTCGACAACCGCTACAGCATCCAGGGTAACTTCCGTGCCGATGCTTACGACTCCTCCAAGCTGTCCAAGCAGGCCCGCTGGGGCTTCTTCCCCTCCGTCTCCGCCGGTTGGACCATCTCCAACGAGCCGTTCTTCCGCAACAATGTGAGCCGTGACGTCGTTTCCTTCCTCAAGCTCCGCGGCTCCTGGGGTATCAACGGTAACGTGAACGTCCTGAACGGTTACCGCTACTCCACCTCCATCTCCCTGAACGGCCAGTACTACCAGGCCACTCCTTCCACCGGTGGCGCTGAAGCCGCTTACGGTTCCATGCCTTCCGGCCTGGCGAATCCGAACCTGAAATGGGAAACCTCCGAGCAGCTCGACTTCGGTCTGGACGCCCGCTTCCTGCGCGACCGCCTCACCCTCGGCGTCGACTGGTACAGGAAATACACGAACGACCTCCTTCTCCAGGTCGACAACCTGCCGGAAATCGGCGTGTCCAGCTCCTGGGTGAACGCAGGTAAGGTGCTCAACACCGGTCTCGAGTTCGAGGTGAGCTGGAAGGATCGCATCGGTGACTTCTCCTATGGCGTCAACGCGAACCTCTCCACGCTGAAGAACAAGGTCCTCGAGGTCCACTCCCTGTTGGATCGTCTGAACACCGACGTCGTGAGCGGTCTGAACGAACTCCTCGTGTCTTCCTTCGAGGCCGATTATCCGATCTGGTACTTCCGCGGCTTCAAGTATGCCGGCGTGGACCAGGAGACCGGTGCTGCTAAATACTATGACAAGAACGGCGAGATCACTTACACCCCTGGCGACAACGACAAGCAGTATCTGGGCGAAGGTATTCCGAACCTCACGTACGGTATCACCCTCGACATGGCTTGGAAGGGCTTCGACATGGTGATCTTCGGTACCGGCGCCTCCGGCAACGAGATCTACAACCTGATGGTTTCCGCCGACCGTCCCAAGACCAACGGCCTCTATACCTACTGGCGTGATTCCTGGAAGAACCCTGGCGACAACGCCAAGTATCCGGACTCCAAGCAGGTGGCCACCAAGTGGGACTTCTTCAGCTCCAGCGCCTGTGTCTTCGACGGCTCCTTCTTCAAGATCAAGCAGATCCAGCTGGGATACACGCTTCCGCGCACGATCACCCAGAAGGTGTTCATCAACGATCTCCGCTTCTTCGTCTCCCTGGACGACTACTTCACCTTCACGAAGTACCCGGGCGCCGATCCTGAAACGGCTTCCCTCAACGCCTCCACTTCCCGTGGTGTCGACTCCGGTTCCTATCCTACCACCAAGAAAGTGGTGTTCGGCGTGAACCTGACCTTCTAACTCTTAATTGAATACGGAATATGAAAAAGATAGTTTATTCTGTTCTTGCTTTCGCTGCCCTCATGACGGGCGTCTCCTGCGAGAAATATCTTGATGTCCCGCAGAAGGGTGTGACCGCCATCGAGACCTTCTACCAGACCGACGAAGATTGCATCGCGGCCCTGAACGCGGCGTATGCCCGCTTCGCCACCCGCGTCACCGGTCAGGACGGAAGTTCCATCTATACGGACTACAAGGCCGCGCTGAACAACTGCGGTGACGACATGTATGCCGCCGGCTCCAACTTCGGTGACAACGACTTCATGGCCCAGCTGGACGAGTTCCGCCTCGACTCCGGCAACCAGGTGGTCGACCACTTCTACAAGAACCTGTTCCAGGTGAACTACGCCTGCAACCTGGTCATCGACCACTTCAAGGACGGTCTGCCCAATGGCGGTCCCACCGCGACGACCAAGCGCTGCGTGGCCGAGGCCCGTGTCATGCGCGCCTACCTCTACTTCCTCCTCACCGCGCTGTGGAACACGCCGCCGTTCATCGACCACGTGCTCGCAGAAGGCCTGCCTTACAACGCCGACAAGGATCCCGATAATCCGATGTCGCATGAGGACCTGTTCCGCTGGGTCGCCAGCGAGTGCGAGTCTGCAGCCGCCGACCTGGACGAGCGTAAGAGCACGTCCGACAAGGACGGTGCCGTGAAGGTCACGAAGGGCTTCGCGTGGGCTCTCCAGGGCAAGGCGCTCATTTTCGTGAAGGACTTTGCCGGTGCTAAGACCGCTCTCAAGAAGGTCATCGATTCCGGTAAGTACGCGCTGGTCCCCGGCGATCAGTGGGCTAATCTTTTCCATGTCGAAGGCGACTGCAACGCGGAAAAGGTGTTCGAGATGAACATCGAGTACAACTCCGCGCTTGGTGCCTGGGGCGGTCAGATCCAGCGTTCCACCTGGATGGAGGCGAACATCTGGAACTGGCGTTCCGACCACTTCGTGGCCGGTGCCTCCCCGCAAGGCAAGTACACCGGCGGTGTTGACGGTTGGGGCGGCCTGGGTGTTCCCCAGTGGTTCGGTGATGAGTTCTTCGCCAACGACGGTCACTCCCCGCGTTTCGACGCTACATTCAAGCGCATCGACGATGCTGTTTACAACATGGAGTACAATTCTCCTGAAATCGCCGCCCTTACCCCGGAGCAGCGCAAGACTTCCACGCTGGTCGGTATCGCTGATAAGGAGCAGGGTCTCTATGGCCAGTCCTTCTGGCTGCCGTTCAAGCAGCTCGTTCGCTCTACCGATGTCGGTGCTTATGGCGGCAACGTCCGTCTGAACAACGGTATCATCATGCGTTACGCCGAGGTTCTCCTCCTCTACGCCGAGGCTTGCCTCGAGACCGGTGACGCCGGCCAGGCAAAGTGGGCGGTGAACCAGATCCAGGAGCGTGCCGGTTCCAAGACCATCAGCGCTTCCGTGGACATGAACGTTCTCAAGAAGGAGAAGAGCTACGAGCTCTGGCTCGAAGGCAGCCGCTGGCTCGACCTCGTCCGCTGGGGCGACACCGACCGCGTCAAGAAGGCCGGTCAGGATGTGCCGAAGCTCTTCGACAAACTCTATCGTGAGCCGCAGTCCACGGATCAGGGCATCAAGTGGCTGGATAACGACAATACCCAGCGCTTCTACACCGTGAGCACGCACGAGGCCATCGACGCCAAGTACGAGGTCGGTTTCAAGGCTGGCCAGCACGAGTTCTTCCCGTTCCCGAGTTCCGTGATGGACAAGAACCCGAACATGGTTCAGAATCCTGGTTGGGAGGGTAAGTAATCCTCTGTCTATCAATCCGGGCCGGGGTGATACCCGACCCGGGTTCCAAAACACAAAACCTACCGCACCCATGAAGAAGTTCCTTCTTTCATTGGTTGCCACCTTGACTGTACTGACCGCAACCGCCCAGGATAGGAAATTCCACATCTTCCTTTGCTTCGGGCAGTCCAACATGGAAGGCAACGCCCGTATCGAGCCTCAGGATTCCGTCGGTGTGTCCGACCGGTTCCTCAATCTGTCCGCCGTGAACTTTTCCGACAAGTCCCGGAAGATGGGAAAATGGTACAAGGCCCTTCCGCCCCTCTGCCGCGAGAATACCGGACTCACCCCTGTCGATTATTTCGGCCGGACGCTCCTGGAGTATCTGCCGGAGGACCACAAGGTGGGTATCGTGCACGTCGCCATCGGCGGTATCAGCATCGACGGTTTCCTCCCGGACCGGATCGACGAGTACGCAAAGACGGCTCCGGAATGGATGGTGCCGATGCTGGCGGCCTATGACGGCCATCCCTACGACCGCCTCGTCTCCATGGGCAAGATCGCCAAGAAGAAGGGTGTCATCTCCGGTATCCTGATGCATCAGGGCGAGACCAACACCGGCGATCCCGAATGGCCGAAGAATGTGAAGACGGTCTATGAAAACCTCCTCCGCGACCTGAAACTCAATGCCGAGGACGTCCCGCTCCTGGTGGGCGAGGTGGTCTCGGCGGACCGCGGCGGCCAGTGCGCTGCCCATAACGCCGTCATCGACACCATCGACCGTGTCATCCCTACGGCCCATGTCATCCCCGCCGACGGCCTCACGCAGAACTTTGACTTCCTCCATTTCAACGCGAACGGCTACCGCGAGTTCGGCAAGCGCTACGCGGCAGAGATGCTCAAGATCTGGGGCATCGATTACAAGCCCGAGGCGAACTATCACGCCCCGAAGGCGGAATCCCCGCTCGTGCATCGGATGGACGGTCAGGTGACCTTCAACCTGGATGCTCCAAACGCGAAGGAAGTGTTGCTGTCCAGCCAGTTCCTGGAAAAGCCCGTGCCGATGGTAAAGGGAAAGAACGGCCTCTGGACGCTGACGGTGAAGCCCGAGAAACGGGACATCTATCCGTATAACTTCATTGTCGACGGTGTCTCCATTTCCGACCCGCTGAACACGAACCTGTTCCCGAACGAGAACTTTAAGGCGTCTTTGGTGGAGATTCCGGCCGGCTTCTCCTTCGGCTTCGGCCGTCCCGGCGCGCCCCGCCCGCAGGCGGAGGAGAGCGTTCCGTACGGCGTCCGCGACGTTCCGCACGGCAAGGTGTCCTACTGCACTTACCGCTCGTCCGTCCTGAACGACTGGCGTCCGCTCGTCGTTTACACGCCTGCCGATTATGAGACCTCCGGCAAATCCTACCCGGTCTTCTACCTCGTCAGCGGCACCACCGACACCGAGGAAACCTGGTTCAAGGTGGGCAAGCTGAACACCATCCTGGACAACCTGATCGCCGACGGCAAGGCCGAGCCGATGATCGTCGTGATGCCTTACGGCAACATGGGTGCGACCCCGATGCCGGCGTCGATGGCGGCGGTGAAGTTCTATGAGGTTTTCGCGGACGAACTGACCGAATGCATCATGCCGTACGTGGAGAAATCCTTCCGCACGGTGAACGACCGCGACCACCGCGCCATCGCGGGCTTCTCCCGCGGCGGCGGCCAGTCGCTCTACAGCGCCCTGGCGCACCCGGAGCTCTTCGCCTGGCTCGCTTCCTACAGCGCCTACCTCACGCCCGAGATGATGGACACCTGCTTCCCGCAGTACGGGGAGAATCCGTCCCTCATCAACGATCAGTTCAAGCTGGTCTGGTACGGCGTCGGGTCCGAGGATTTCCTGCATGACGACGTTATCCGGAACCGGGAATATCTGGACGCGAAAGGCATCAAACACGAAGACATGAACACCGGCGGAGGCCATACTTGGATGAACGCCCGAACATACCTAAACGCGACACTTCAGAAATTTTTTAAATAAAATTTAAAAATTCATAATTTCTCCGTAAATTCGGACTATGAAACGCTATATCCTCCCTTTGGCAGCGCTGCTGCTTTCCGCGAGTCTTTCCGCATTGGCACAATCCGTTCCCGCTTCCACCAACGTCCCTACGAAGGACTTCCCTTGCGTGGATGCCGAGGGCCGCGCCACTTTCCAGATTGCCGCACCTACCGCAACGGACGTGCAGGTGGACATCTGCAGCAAGAAATATCCCCTCACGAAGGATGAAAACGGTGTTTGGACCGGCACGACCGACCCGCTGGTGGTGGGCTTCCACTACTATGCCCTCCTGGTGGACGGCGTCCGCGTGAACGATCCCAACAGCGAGACCTTCTACGGCTGCAGCCAGCAGACGAGCGGCATCGAGATCCCCGAATCTCCCGAGGCCTCCGCGTACTACACCTTCAACCCGGCCGTCCCGCACGGCCAGGTGCGCGAGTGCCAGTACTGGAGCAAGATTGAGAACGCGGTCCGCACCTGCTACGTCTACACACCCGCCGAGTATGAGACCTCCAAGAAGAAGACCTATCCGGTGCTGTACCTGCAGCACGGCATGGGCGAGGACGAGCGCGGCTGGCACGAGCAGGGCCACATGGCCAACATCATGGACAACAGCATCGCCGCCGGCAAGAGCGTCCCGATGATCGTCGTGATGGACTACGGCAACTGCGGCTACGGCTTCGGCGCCAAGAAGGGCGAGACCATGGACAGCTTTGGCGCTTCCTTCTATCCTGTTCTGCTTGAGGAGATTATCCCGTACATCGAGTCCACCTTCCGCGTGAAGAAGGACCGCGAGAACCGTGCGATGGCCGGCCTCTCCTGGGGCGGTCACCAGACCTTCGACGTGGGTCTCCGGAACCTGGACAAGTTCGCCTGGCTCGGCACCTTCAGCGGGGCTATCTTCACGATGCCCGGCACCGATTTCAAGACCCTGTACGACGGCGCTTTCGCCGACGCCGCGAAGTTCAACAAGCAGGTCCATTACCTGTTCATGGGCATGGGCTCCGAAGAGGGCTTCGGCGCCAATACCTTCGTCAAGAACCTCAATGCCATCGGCATCAACGCCACCTATTATGAATCCCCGGGTACCGCCCACGAGTGGCTTACCTGGCGTCGCTGTCTGGACCAATTCATTCCCCATCTATTTAAGAAATAAGCATTTATGAAACGAACCCTTATCGTTTTCGCCGCACTTCTCCTCGGCGCCGGCCTCTCCGCACAGAATCCGATCATCAAAGGCGTATATTCCGCCGACCCTACCGCCCGCGTCTTCGAGGGTAAGGTCTGGTTGTTCCCTTCGCACGATATCATCAGCCCGGTGGAACCCGAACGCAAATGGTTCTGCATGGAAGACTACCATGTGTTCTCCTCCGAGGATCTCGTCAACTGGACGGACCACGGTGTGATCCTGGACCAGAAGGATGTGCCCTGGGGCAATCCGGAAGGCTATTCGATGTGGGCGCCGGACTGCGTCGAGAAAGACGGCAAATATTATTTCTATTTCCCGAATGCGAGCAAGGTCGGCCGCGGTTTCGCGGTGGGCGTGGCCATTGCGGACCGTCCCGAGGGACCGTACATTCCCCAGCCGGAGCCCATCGAGGGCATCAACGGCATCGACCCTTGCGTGCTTCAGGCCTCTGACGGCAATGCTTACATTTTCTGGGGCAACGGCCGCTGCGCCAAGCTCGATCCCAGCATGACCAAGCTTGCCGATGACAACCCCAAGACGACCATGAAGTGGGGCAACCGCGAGATGGAGATGGTGGGTGTCAACTGCCTCCAGGGCCTGCCCAGCCGTCAGGCTGAGGGCCCCTTCGCCTTTGAGTACAACGGCAACTTCTACCTGACCTATCCCTACGTGCAGGAGAACACCGAGGTTCTCGGCTATGCGATGAGCAAGAACCCGATGGGCCCCTATGAGTACAAGGGCATCATTATGGCGCGTTCCCAGAACGAGTGCTGGACGAACCACCATTCCTTCGTGAATTACAAGGGCCAATGGTACCTGTTCTATCATCACAACGACTATTCCCCGAACTTCGACAAGAACCGTTCGGTCCGCGTCGACAAGGTCCGCTTCAACCCGGACGGCACCATCGAGCAGGTCATCCCGACCCTCCGCGGCGTGGGTGAGACCAAGGCCTCGGACCACATCCAGATGGACCGCTACAGCGCCATCTACCACTATGGCGTCTATGTCGATCTGCTGGACGCTGAGAATCCTTTCGAGGGTTTCTACATCCATTTCGCCCGCGGCAACTCCTGGGTCCGCTATGACGAGATCACCTTCCCCGAGACCGCTCCGACCTCGATCGTGTTCCGCATCCGCAGCGGCGCTGCGTCCAAGGTTTCCCTGCAGACGCGCGACGAGAAGATTGTCGGCACCTTCGATCTCCCGGCCTCCAAGGACTGGAAGGAAGTGAAGCTTCCGTTCGAGACGGCCCTCACGGGCGTCCAGAACATCAAGCTCATCGTGGATGAGGCCAAGGATCTGGACGTTGACTGGATTTCCTTCGAATAAACGGTTTTTATGAGGTATCTGATGCCAGCCCTTCTCGCCTGTATCCTGGCGGCCTGCCGCCCGGACGCCCCGTCGGGAGTCGCCTATTTCGACGATTTCACCTACGAGGGCAAGGATGCCGTGTATGAGGCGCATGCCCTGACGGGTGAGGATGAGGTGTACAACCCCCTCCTGCCGGGCTGGTATTCCGATCCAAGCATCTGCACGAACGGGGAAGGGGACTATTTCCTGGTTACTTCCACCTTCTCCTACTTCCCGGGCGTCCCGATCTTCCACAGCCGCGACCTGGTGAACTGGAAGCAGATCGGCCACGTCCTGGACCGTCCCTCGCAGCTGCGGAACCTGGGTCGCCAGCAGACCAGCGGCGGCATCTTCGCCCCCGACATCAAGTATAATCCGGCCAACCGGACGTACTATATGATCACCACCAACGTCGGTGACGGCAACTTCCTGGTGAAGACGAAGGATCCCTTCGGCCCCTGGTCCGAGCCGATCCTCCTCCCGCAGGTGCAGGGCATCGACCCGTCCCTGTTCTTCGACGACGACGGCCGGGCTTACATCGTGAACAACGACGACGCCCCCGGCGGGAAGCCCGAGTATGAGGGCCATCGCACCATCCGTATCGTGGAATACGACGTGAAGAACGACTGCACCATCGGCGAGCGCAAGATCATTGTGAACAAGGGCGTGGACCCCTCCAAGAAACCCATCTGGATCGAGGGTCCGCACCTGTACAAGATCGACGGAAAGTACTACCTGATGTGCGCGGAAGGCGGCACCGCTGAGGACCATTCGGAAGTGATCTTCCGGAGCGATTCCCCGATGGAAGGCTACAAGCCTTGGGGCCGCAATCCCATCCTGACCCAGCGCCACCTGGCGGCGGACCGTCCGGACCCCGTGACCTGCACCGGCCATGCGGACCTCATCCAGACCCCGGAAGGGGAGTGGTGGGGCGTCTTCCTGGGCTGCCGTCCGACGCTGAAGGGCTTCGAGAACCTGGGCCGCGAGACCTTCATGTTGCCGGTCCGCTGGTCCGAGGACGGTTTCCCGGTTTTCCTGGAAGGGAACGAGACCGTGCCGGTGGTGGTCCGCCACCCCGGCGTCAAGGTCGATGCGAACCCCGTTTTCGGCAACTTCAAGGTGGAGGATTCCTTCGACGGGGACAAACTGGGCCTGGAATGGATGACCCTGCGCGGTCCCGCCACTGGACTGTACACCTTGAAGGGCGGCGCCCTGGAACTGAAGTGTTCCTCCGTCCGCGCTTCCGGTTTCGAGACCCCTGCGCTGGTGCTCCGCCGGCTGCAGCATCATATCTTCACCGCGTCCACACGGATGCGCTTCACACCGGAAGGGGAGGAGGCCGCCGGCCTGCTTCTGTACAAGGATGAACGCCATCAGTATTTCCTGAAGGTGTGCCTGATGGACGGGGAGCCGGTCATCGCCCTCGACCGTTCCGAAGAAACCCTCTTCAGCAAGGCGCTGCCGGAGGAATTCGACACCATCGACCTGGAAATCTCTTCCGGTGACGGACAGACTTTCCGGTTCGCCTACGCGGTGGACGGTGGTGAGATGCGGACGCTCGCCGCGAAGGTGGACGCGTCCTTCCTGTCCACGGCCGTCGCCGGCGGCTTTACCGGCACCACCATCGGCCCGTACGCTGTAAAATAATGATTTTCAATATGAGAAGACTTTTGATCCTTTCCCTGTTTGCTATGGCCGCTTTCAATCTGTCCGCCCAGCCGACGGGCTTCGGCGGTTTCCAGATGCCCAAGGTGGACGTCCGCTGTTCCGAGAAGGTCGCCGACGTGGACTACGCCGGTGACGATCAGGTGTATCACAAGCTGGACATCTACTATCCGAAGGTGGAGAAGGCCTCCTATCCCGTGGTGGTCCACATCTACGGAAGCGCCTGGTTCTCCAACAACTCCAAGGGGATGGCCGACCTCGGCACCATCGTCAACGCCCTGCTGGACGCGGGCTACGCCGTGGTCACCCCGAACCACCGTTCCTCGATGGACGCCAAGTTTCCCGCCCAGATTCATGACATCAAGGGCGTGATCCGCTTCATCCGCGCGAATGCGGAGAAATACCGTTTCGACACTTCCTTCATCGCCACTTCCGGCTTCTCCTCCGGCGGCCACCTGTCTTCGCTCGCGGCCACCAGCGGCGGCGTCGCCCAGCTCGAAGGCGAAGTGGGCGGCAACCTGGAGTTCTCCTCCCGGGTCGATGCCGCCTGCTCCTGGTCCGGTCCCGTGGACCTGAACTTCATGAGCTGCGGGGCGGAGGAAGACACCTGGAACCACGGCCCCGAAGAGGCAGTGATGGGCTTCCCCTTCAAGGGCAATGAGGTCCGCTTCAAGGCCCTGAACGCCACCTCCTACATCGATCCTTACGATCCGCCGATCATCATCTTCCACGGCACCGCAGACAATGTGGTCCCGCCGTGCGTGGCCCCTCATTTCCACGGACTGCTGGAAGCCGCCGGCGTGACGACCGAACTCCACATGGTGGAGGGCGGCGGCCACGGTATGGGCATGTACGCCCCCGAGAACCTCGAGGCGATGGTCTCCTTCCTGGAGCGCGCCCGGATCGCGAAAGGCCTTTAACCGCACTGTTTAATCATTAAACAATATGACACAATTCATCAAAACCCTTTCCGTCGCGGTCGGACTCGCCGTCCTCGCCTCGGCCATCCCGGCCCGGGCGCAGGTGTACGCCGATTCTTCGACCCAGCTTGACAAGTACCTCGTCCCCGCCACCACGGCGGTGGCCACTCCCAATGACCAGGGCTTCCTCGGCCGCTGGCTACTCCTGGATCCCATCAGCAAGCCCAACCGCAGCAACACCGTCTTCACCGACAGCTACATCCGCGAGGCTTTCGCCGTCCCTTACTTCAAGGGACAGCTCGGCGACGTCCTCCCCAAGGATGGTTCCAAGGTGAAGGTGATGGTCGAATACCAGCCGCCCGTGGACCTCTCCGGCGGCCGTCCGATGATGCGTTTCCCGCAGGAGCCCGTGGTGTATGAGAAGAAGGAGAAGAAGCTCCAGTGGCATGCTTTCGACAGCAAGCGCTTCAATGTGAAACTCTTCCGCTTCGCGACCAACCTGACCGAAGACCGCTACGGCGTCATCTTCTGGGCCGTCACCGTCGTGAACTGCGAGGAGGACATCCCGAACGTGCGTCTCGCCGTCGGTTCCAACTCCGCCTCCATGTGGTGGGTGAACGGCGAAGAGGCCGTCGTCCTGTCCGGCGACCGCCGGATGGTGATGGACGACTGCGCCTCGCCCCGCCTTACGCTCAAGAAAGGCCGCAATGTCATCTGGGGCGCCGTCATCAACGGTCCCGGCATGAGCGATTTCTGCGCCCGTTTCATCGACGAGGCCGGAAACCCTGTCAAGAACATCACCCTCACAACGAAATAAGCCATGAAAAAGAATATCCTTGTTGCGGGCATTCTTGCCCTGGCCTGTGTCTCTGCTGCCGCCCAGGTGGGCGCTCCTTACATTCACGACCCGTCTACCATCGCCGAGTGCGACGGTAAGTATTATACGTTCGGAACCGGTGGCGGCGGCCTCATCTCCGCCGACGGTTGGGTTTGGGAAAGCGGCGCGGTCCGTCCCGGCGGCGGCGCGGCCCCGGACGCCATCAAGATTGGTGACCGTTACCTCGTCGGTTACAGCACCACGGGTGGTGGTCTCGGCGGCGGTCACGCCGGCCGTATCGTCACGATGTGGAACAAGACCCTGGATCCGAACTCCCCGGATTTCGCTTACACTGAGCCTGTTGAGGTTGCCAACTCCGTGGTCGACGAAGATTGCGACGCCATCGACATCGGTCTCCTGATGGACGACAAGGGCCGTCTCTTCTGCACCTACGGCACCTATTTCGGCAATATCCGCATGGTCGAGCTCGATCCCAAGACGGGCGAGCGTCTGGCCGGCAATCAGCCCGTGGACGTCGCCATCGACTGCGAGGCTTCCATCATGATCTACAATGACGGCTGGTACTACCTGCTGGGCACCCACGGCACCTGCTGCGACGGTGTCAACTCCACCTACAACATTGTCTGCGGCCGTTCCCGCAATCCTTACGGCCCGTTCATCGACAATGTTGGCCGCGACATGCTGGCCGGTGGCGGCAAGATGGTCATCGCCGCCGAGGAGCGTCTCTTCGGCGCCGGTCACTTCGGCCGTTACATCGTGGAGCCGGGCGTCGAGAAGGCTTCCCTGCACTATGAGGCCGACCTCGACCGCAGCGGCCGCAGCGTCCTCGCCATCCGTCCGCTCCTTTGGAAGAACGGCTGGCCGGAGTGCGGCGAACTCGTGAAGGACGGCAACTACAAGATCCTGTCCCGCCGTCGCGGTTACGCGCTGGAGCTTTCCGTGGACTTCGTCCGCGCCCAGGGCGGCATGCGCATGTTCGGCTTCGGCCGCGGCCAGCAGGAGCAGCCCAACGTGGTGCTGGAAGGCCAGAAGCTGGAGGAAGTCTCCGCCGATTGGCCCGAGGGCAACATCCCCGTCCGTGCCAATGACTACATGGCCCGTCCTCACCAGAAGTGGACGATCGAGGCCGTTCCCGAGGCCGGTGGCTATCTGGGCGGTCCTTACTTCAAGATCGTCATCGAGGGCACCAACCGGGCCCTGGCCGCCGCTGAAGGCGCCGAGCTCGTGACCGTTCCGGAATTCACCGGCGCCGACGAGCAGCTCTGGCAAATCGACCAGCTCACCGACGGTACCTTCCGCCTGATGCCGAAGGCCATCCCCGGCTGCAGCGAGCGCCTCTGCCTCTACTCCGTCGCGGACAGCACCCCGACCCTCGCGAAGTTCGACTTCAACAACGACAACTGCAAGTGGGATCTCAAGATGCACTGATCGCGGTCGTCATGAATATGCGGAGCGCCACCCTTCGGGCGGCGCTCTTTTATTTGCTTATTGCCCGTTAAAACCGTATATTTACGCATGCTGAAGAAAATCGTTTTCGCCGCCCTCGTGGCGCTGCTTTCCGCCTGTGCCAAGGCCCCGACCTCCCAGGTCGCCGTGAACCCGCTCACTTACACCGACATCCCCGATCCCGACATCATCCGGGTGGGGGAGGACTACTACATGGTGTCCACCACCATGTACTTCTGTCCGGGCGCTCCCATCATGCGCTCTCGGGACTTAGTGCATTGGGAGATAGTGAGTTACATCTACGATGTCATCGAGGATGACGACATCTACAACCTCCGGGACGGGAAGAACGCCTACGGTAAGGGTCAATGGGCGACGACGCTCCGCTACAACGACGGCGTCTTTTACGCCCTGTTCGTGGCGAACGACCAGCAGAAGACGTATCTGTACAAGACGCGCGATATCGTGAACGGCCCGTGGGAGCGGACTGTGATCGACGGCTATTTCATGCACGACGCCTCGCTCCTGTTTGACGACGGCCGCCTGTGGGTGGTCTGGGGCAACGGCGACCTGTATCTGGTGGAGCTGGAACCGGACGGCAGCGGCGTCAAGGCCGGTGCCGAGGCCCAGGTCATCATCCCTTCCCCGCGGGAGGGCTGGAACCTCCGGGCGGAGGGCTCCCATTTCTACCACATCGGCGATTACTACTATGTGCTGGAAATCGACTGGCCGCGGGAGAAGCCCCGCACGGCCACCGTTTGGCGGAGCAAGAACATCGAGGGCCCGTATGAGTCCAAGGTGGTGCTCCAGGGCACCCTCGGCGGCCGCAACGATGGCATCGCTCAGGGCCCGATCATCGACACGCCCAAGGGCGACTGGTACGCCGTCCAGTTCCAGGACCACGGCGCCGTGGGCCGCATCCCCTGCATCCAGCCCGTCACCTGGGTGGATGGCTGGCCGATGATGGGTGTCGATGGCGTCCCGCTGGAGGAGGTGACCGTGAATCTCCCCGCGGAAGGCCGCGACTATGTCTGGGACAATGACGAGTTCGACGGCGATAAGCTCGCGCTGGTCTGGCAGTGGAACCACAAGGCCCCGGAGGGCTGGTCCCTGACCGAAAGACCCGGCTGGCTGCGCCTGCGGGCCACGAAGGCCACCGGCATTGCCGATGCACGCGGCACGCTCACCCAACGCACCGTCGGCCCCCGCTGCGTCAGCGAAGCGCTCCTTGACGCCTCCCGCATGATGCCCGGCGACGAGGCCGGTCTCTGCGCCTTCCAGAGCGGCAACGCCCGCATTGGTGTGCGCGTAGCGCCCACGGGACAGCGTTTCATCGTCCTGCACGAGAACGGCCGCTCTTTCTCCCGCGGCGAGGATGGAAGGCCTGTGTTCCAGGCGGTTGACGACGACCTGGCCGTCATTCCGCTGGAGGGCGACCTCCTCTGGATGCGCATCAACTATGTCTTCACGCCCCAGGAAGAGGGCGAGGAGGCCGATACGGCCACCTTCAGCTGGTCCACCGACGGAAAGGAATGGACCGTGGCCGATTACAAGCTGCACATGCGCTTCACGCTGGACTATTTCACCGGCTACCGCAGCGCCTTATACAACTTCGCCACGATCGCGAACGGCGGTGTCGCTGATTTTGACTGGTTCCATCAGCAGGTCTATTAAGTCATGAAACGGATCCTTACCCTCGTGCCGCTCTTGGCGGCAATCCTCCCGCTTCAAGCGCAGAATCCTGTCATCGGCACATCCTTTACGCCCGACCCGGCCCCCTACGTGCACGGGGACAAGGTATATCTTTTCGTGGACCACGACGAGGATGACGCGGTCTATTTCAAGATGAAAGACTGGCTGCTGTACAGCACGGAGGACATGGTCAACTGGACCTATCTCGGCACGCCCGTGTCCACGGCCACGTTCCCGTGGGCCTTTCAGGGCGACCGCGCCTGGGCCTCGCAGGCCGTGGAACGGAACGGGAAATGGTACTGGTACGTGTGCCTGACCGAGGCCGCGACGCGGGCGGACGCCCTGGCAGTCGCGGTCGCCGACGCCCCGCAAGGCCCCTACACGGATGCCATTGGCGGACCGCTGGCGACGGGCTTCTCCTTCATTGACCCGACCGTTTTTGTCGATGATGACGGCACCCCGTGGCTGTTCTGGGGCAACAAGGGCTGCTGGTACGGCAAGCTGGGGGAGGACATGATTTCCTTCCCGGAGGGCTATCAGGAAGTCCCCGGCTTCCACGATCCGGCCTGCTTCGGGCCCGAGTCGATGAAGCCCGACTGGAGCGACGGCGGCAAGGAAAAGATGATGGTGGGTTACGAGGAAGGCCCCTGGGTGATCAAGCGTAACAATCTGTATTACATGGTTTATCCCGCCGGCGGCGTGCCGGAGCACATGGCCTATTCCACGGCGCCGTCCATTCATGGACCTTGGACCTACCGGGGCCGGATCATGGACGAGGCGGACAACAGCTTCACCATCCACGGTGGCAACATCACCTTCCGCGGGCACGATTACATGTTCTACCACAACGGAATGCTGCCCAACGGTGGCGGCTTCCGCCGGGCCACCTGCGTGGAGGAATTCACCTTCAATGCCGATGGTTCCATCCCCTTCATCCCCTTCACGAAAACGGGTGTAGAACCCCTCCAGACCCTGAATCCGTATGTGATGACGCAGGCCGAAACGATGGCCGCCTCCTATGGACTCAAGACGGACCGCCTCCCCGGCGACCGCCACTGGATCACCTCGGTCCACAACGGCGACTGGCTGAAGGTCCGGAATGTCGATTTCGGTGACCAGCCCGCCGTCCTGGTGTCGCTGGAGATGCTCAATTTCAAGAACCACGGCACCGTGGACTTCTTCCTGGACGAGATGGGCGGTCAGCCGATTGCTTCCGTCCCTGTCAATGGAGAAAACATGCTCGTCAAGGCCTCCGTCTCTCCCCGCGCCGTGGGCGTCCACGACCTCTACCTCCTCTTCCGCGGCGGCGACGAGGAACTCTTCGACCTGGACTGGTGGGTGTTCAACAACCACCTGAACCTGCCGATCATCCAGACCAAATTCACGGCCGACCCGGCGCCGATGGTGTATGACGGAACAGTCTACCTGTATACAACCCACGACGAGGACGGCGCGCAAGGGTTCGAGATGTTCGACTGGCTCCTCTATACTTCCACCGACATGGTGAACTGGACGGACCACGGTGCCGTGGCCTCGCTGGACGATTTTGCCTGGTATGAGGGCAAGAACGGCGCTTGGGCCGAGTGTGTGGTGGAAAGGAACGGCAAGTTCTACATGTACTGCCCCATCCACGGGCACGGCATCGGTGTGCTGGTGGCGGATTCGCCTTTCGGCCCGTTCAAGGACCCGCTCGGGAAGCCGCTGGTGTGGCAGAAGGAGCACTGGGAGGACATCGACCCGTCCGTATTCATCGACGATGACGGCCAGGCCTACATGTATTGGGGTAACCCGCACGTGTACTGGGTGCGCCTGAACGAGGATATGGTTTCCGTCGATGGGGACATCCATCGGATCGAATATCCCATCGACACTTACCAGGAAGGTCCCTGGTTCTACAAGCATGGGGACAAGTACTACCTTGCTTTCGCATCCACCTGCTGCCCGGAGGGCATCGGGTACGCGATGAGCGACTCACCGGTCGGGCCTTGGAAGTCGATGGGCGCCATCATGGACCGCACCTGGCGCACCCGGGGCAACCATCCCGGCATCATCGACTATAAGGGAAAATCCTATGTCTTCGGTCTCAATTATGACCTCCATCATCTCGAGACCTTCAAGCACGCGGAGCAGCGGAGCGTTTCCGCTGCCGAGATGTTCTACGAGCCCGACGGCTCCATCCGCAAGGTCCCGTACTGGCTGGACAACGTCCTGGAGCAGATCGAGCCCTTCAATCCCTACCGCAAGGTGGAGGCTGAGACCATGGCCTGGGGTTTCGGCCTCAAGACCGATGTGGTGGACGGCCGCGGCATCGTCCTGCGGGACATCGACGCAGGGGAGTCCCTGCTGATCAAGGGCGTCGATTTCGGAACCCGCGCAAACCATAAATTCACGGCCTGTGTCGAGGGCGCTGCGACCATCGAGGTCCGGCTGGACGCCGTCGACGGGCCGCTGGTGGGCACGCTGACGGCGAAGCCTGGCAAGGGATTCCGCGAGGCATCTTGCAACCTGAAGGGCGCTTCCGGCATCCACGACCTCTATTTCGTGTTCCCGGAAGGCGGCTTCCGTTGGGACTGGTGGAAAATGACACGCTAATATCGATATGAAAAAGTTCTTCCTTTTCGCCGCGTTGCTGCTCGCGTGCGCGGCGGTATCCGCCCAGCCGGGCATGCGCCGCGGCGGCCCCCGGATCAATGACGACCTCAGCGTTTCCTTCCTGGTGCAGGCGCCCCAGGCCCGGGAAGTGGCCGTGGACATTTGCAACAAGGTGTACCCGATGACCCGGGAAGGGGATGGCCCCTGGACCGTTACCACGGACGCGCTGGAGCCTGGTTTCCATTACTATTTCCTTGTGGTCGATGGTTTCCGCGCGAGCGACCCGCAGGCCACGCTCTACTATGGCTGCAGCACATGGGCGAGCGCCATCGACATACCCGAGGCGGGTGTCGATTTCTACCTGGACAAGGATGTACCGCGGGGCGACGTGCGCTTGGAGCGTTATTGGTCGCCGTCCCTGAAGACCTGGCGCACCGCCTGGGTGTATGTCCCGGCGGAGTATAACAGCAATCCTGGGAAGCGCTATCCGGTGCTGTACCTGCAGCATGGTGGCGGCGAGGATGAGACCGGCTGGACCCGTCAGGGCAAGACCGATGCCATCCTGGACAACCTGCTCGCGGAAGGGAAGTGCGAGCCCATGCTCATTGTCATGGACTATGGCCAGGCGGGTGATTTCGCGAAGATCCTGCTGGAGGAGACGATTCCCATGGTGGACAGCCGCTTCCGTACTATTCCCGATGCCAAGCACCGCGCTATGGCGGGTCTGTCGTTCGGTGGCGGACAGTCCTGGTCCATCGGCCTGAAGCATCCGGAGGTGTTCTCTTCCATCGGCATATTCTCTTCCGGCATGTTCGGCGGCGTGGGCCCGGGCGCTTACGCACCGTTCTCGGTGGAAAGCCAACTCCCTGAGCTGGTGGCCGATCCGAAGGCTTTCAATGCCGCGCACGATGTATTCTATATCTCCTGCGGCTTAGGCGATCCCCGTATCGAGCACACCCGGAAAGCTGCCGAAGCGTTGAAGGCCGCGGGTGCCGATGTCAAGTTCTCGGCCTGGCCCGGCGGTCACGAATGGCAGCCCTGGCGCAAGTCCCTGCACGAATTCGTTCAAATGTTGTTCAAATAACCTATGAAAAGATTTCTGCTTATCGTAGCGGCCGCGCTCGCCGTCTGTGCGTGCGCGTCCAAGCCCGGTCAGGTGAAAGTGACCGGCGGCACCATCCAGGGCACCGTCCTGGAGGGCATGACAGTGTACAAGGGCATTCCGTTCGCCGCGCCGCCGGTGGGCGAGTTCCGCTGGAAGGCGCCCCAGCCCGTCGTGGCCTGGTCCGGCGTCCGCGAATGCACTGAATTCGGCCCCAACCCGATGCAGGGCAACGGCGAGAACTGCAGCGAGGACTGCCTGTACCTGAACGTATGGACCCCCGCCAAGAGCGCGAAGGAGAAACTGCCCGTGATGGTGTGGATCTACGGCGGTGGCTTCGCCGGCGGTGCAACTTCCTATTATGATGGCACTTTGCTCGCCCAGAAGGGAGTCATCGTGGTGAGCGTCGCTTACCGTGTGGGCAAACTGGGCTTCCTGTCCCTGCCGGAACTGTCGGCCGAGAACCCGAACGGTGTCAGCGGCAACTACGGCCTGCTGGACCAGATCGCCGGCCTGCAGTGGGTGAAGGACAATATCGCCAAATTCGGCGGCGACCCCGGCAACGTGACCATCTTCGGCGAATCTGCCGGTGGCATCTCCGTGAGCATGCTTTGCGCTTCGCCGCTTGCCAAGGGCCTGTTCCAGCGCGCCATCTCCCAGAGCGGCGGCTCCTTCGGCCCCACCAACCCGCAGTCCTATCCCGGTGAAAATATGCAGACCCTCGCCGTCGCCCAGGAGGCCAATGCGGCCTGGGCCAAGAGCGCTTTCGGCGACGACTATACGCTCGAGCAGATGCGCGCGGCGGATGCCAAGGCCGTCATGGGCGGCTTCGGCGGTTCCGGCGGCTGGCCCGTCACGGACGGCTATGTAATCCCGGACGACCAGTACAAGCTGTACGAGGCCGGGAAGTACAATGATGTCGATGTCCTCATCGGCTACAACTCCGACGAAGGCCTGAGCTTCGGCTTCTCCTTCGGCGGTGGCAGCCACCAGGATCAGGTCCGCGCCCGCTATGAGGACTATGCCGACGCCCTCCTCGCCGCCTATCCGGTGGAGGCCGACGGCAAGGTGGGCAAGACCGCCCGCGACCTCACCCGCGACGCCGCCTTCGGTTGGCAGACCTGGGCCTGGGCCCGCCTGCAGGCCGCTACCGGCAAGGGCAAGGTGTGGCTCTACTACTTCGACCAGCACCCCGACTATCCGGCGGATTCCCCGCGCTTCGGTCAGGGTTCCCCGCATGGACAGGACGTGGCCTATGTCTTCGGCAATCCGGAAGAGGTGCAGCCCACGGATATGGCTCTTTCCGGCTGGATGATGGACTACTGGACCAACTTCGCCAAGACCGGCGATCCTAACGGCGAAGGCCTCCCCGTGTGGCCCCGCTTCGATAACGACGCCCCGCAGTCGATGGTCCTCACCGGTGCCGGCTGCTACGCCGCCCCCGTCCCCTCCGAGGCCGCCCTCAAAGTGCTGGACGAATACTTCGCCTGGCGCCGCGGACAGGAATAATCAAAGGCTGAATATGAAAACGCCCCAGTGGAAATCCCACCGGGGCGTTTTCGTGTAAACACTGTTTGTCAATATGTTATCCGTTATTGGACTTCCAGCACGATGACGGAGGCGGCGGGGAGGGTGAGCTTGATGCTCTTGCCGTTGGCCTTCGCGCCGGTGAAGGCGACGGGGGCGACGGCGGGAGCCTTGCCGAAGTCGTTGTAGGCGTCGATGCGGTCGGCCTTCAGGATTTCGCCGGTGACGCTCTTGGGCTTCAGGGAGTCGAAGTTCAGTTCCACGGTGACGGCCTTGTCCAGGTACGGGTTCGCCAGGGAGACATGCAGCTTGCCGGCGGCGTCACGGGAGACGCAGGCGCTGAAGTCGTCCATGATGCGGCCCTCGGCAGAGACGATGTTGCCGGTCTTGTAGTCAGAAGGCACATACGTCGCGTTCTGGTGGACATTGTACATCCGGAAGACGTGGTAGGTCGGGGTGAGGACCATCTTCTCGCCGTCGGTGAGGATCATGGCCTGGAGCACGTTGATGATCTGGGCGATGTTCGCCATCTTCAGGCGGTCGGTGTACTTCTGGAAGATGTTGAGGTTCAGGGCGGCGACCATCGCGTCGCGCATCGTGTTCTGCTGGAAGAGCCAGCCCGGGTTGGTGCCCGGCTCCACGTCGAACCAGGTGCCCCATTCGTCCAGGAGGAGGGCGACCTTCTTCTCGGGATCGTAGGCGTCCATGATGGCGAAGTGGTTCTTCAGCACCTGCTCGATCTCCACGGTCTTCGCGAGGACGTTGTAGTATTCTTCCGGCGTGAACTGCGTGGCGGAACCCTTGCTGCCGGTCCAGCCCTTGCAGGTATAATAGTGCAGGGACAGGCCGTCCATCTTGTTCGCGGCCTTCTGCATCATCACCTTGGTCCAGTTGTAGTCATAGTCCGAGGCGCCGCAGGCGACCTTGTACACTTGGTTCCCGTTGTAGTTGCGGGCGTAGAGCGCGTAGCGCTTGTACACATCGGCATAATAATCGGCCGTCATGTCGCCACCGCAGCCCCAGGTTTCGTTGCCGACGCCCAGGTATTTGACCTTCCAGGGCTTCTCACGGCCGTTCTGGGCGCGGAGTTCAGCCATCGAACCGGCCTCGGCGGTCATGTACTCGACCCACTTGGCCATCTCCTCGACGGTGCCGGAGCCCACGTTGCCGGAGATGTAGGGCTCGGTGCCCAGGATCTCGCACAGGTTCAGGAATTCATGGGTGCCGAAAGAGTTGTCCTCCACGGTGCTGCCCCAGTTGTTGTTGACGAGCTTTTTCCGGTTCTCCTGGGGGCCGATGCCGTCCATCCAGTGGTATTCGTCGGCAAAGCAACCGCCGGGCCAGCGGAGCACGGGCACCTTTAAAGTCTTGAGGGCCTCCAGCACGTCCGTGCGGTAGCCGTCGATGTTGGGGATGGAGGAGTCCTTGCCCACCCAGATGCCTTCGTAAATGCACTTTCCGAGGTGTTCGGAGAACTGTCCGTAGATCTCGGCCGGGATGACCGGCTGGTCCTGGGCCGTCTCATGGACGGCGACTTTGACCTGCGCGGCGGCGGTCAAAGAGGCGGCGAGGGCCGCGAGTATTATCAGGGATTTTTTCATATGCGGTTTTCTGTCCATACAAATATCGGACATTCCCCGCAAAGGTCCTTTGACGAATCGTTCAGATGCTTTTAATATCAACCCAACGGATATCCGAGTCCCGGCGCCACCACGTCAATTGGCGCTTTGCGTAGTGCCGGGTGTTCCGTTGGATGAGCCGGACGGCGGTCTCGAGGTCGCACTTGCCGTCAAAGTAATCGAACAGCTCCCGGTAGCCCACCGTCTGGAGGGCGGGCAGGTCCCGGTAGGGGAGCAGGCTGCGGGCCTCGGCCTCCAGGCCGTCGTCCATCATCTGGAGGACGCGCTTGTCGATGCGTTCGTACAGCTCCTCCCGCGGCCGGGTGAGACCGACCTTCTCGATGGTGAAATCCCGCTCCTTGAAACTCCGCGTCTTGAAGGAGGAAAAAGGCTGTCCGGTATACAGACAAACCTCCAGGGCGCGGATGACGCGCTGCCCGTTGGAAAGGTCGATTTCGTCGTACGTCACGGGATCCAACTCCTTGAGCTGTTCCGCCAGGACGTCCACGCCTTCGTCGCGGAGGCACTCCATCAGGTGCTCGCGGAGCAGCATCGGCACCTCCGGGAAGTCGTCCAGCCCATAGCAGAGGGCGTCGATGTACATCATCGATCCGCCGGTCACCACGAGCGTTTCGTGGCCTTCGGCGAACAGCCGGTCGATGAGGGCGAGGGCATCGGCCTCATACATGCCGGCGGTATAGTTCTGGGTGACCGAGATGGTCTGGATGAAATAATGTTGCACCCGCGCGAGCTGTTCCGGGGTGGGAACGGCCGTGCCGATGCGCATTTCCTTATATAACTGTCTGGAATCGCAGGAGATGACGGGACTTCCGTACTCCAGCGCCTGCTCGATGCTGTAGTCGGTCTTTCCGACGGCAGTCGGTCCGAGGATCACCAGGAGCCGCCTGCCCATCCGCTACTCGTTCTCGTCGTAGATTTCCTTGCCGTCCTCGTCGTCGTCCTCTTCCTCTTCGTCCTCCTCGTCTTCGTCGTCGAAGTCCTCGTCGTCATCGAAGCCGAGGCCGCCGCCCTTGTTCTCGCCGGGGAGGTGGCGCTGCTCGTCCGGCAGGTCCTCGTAGGCGACGTAGCCGTTCTCGAACTCGATGGGGTTCGGGCCTTTGGATTCGGCGATGAAGGGGTAGTCGGGGTTGACATTGACGCCTTCCACCTCGCCTTCGACCGTGATGTTCACGCTCTTGCGGTTGGTGACGTCGTAGAAGTACACGAAATCGGTGGCGCCGGCCTTGACGGCCTTTTCCAGGGAGACCTGGTCCACGGTGCCGGAGCCGAGGTCGAACAGGCCGTAGCGGCCTACCACGCCGCCCTCGATGTCGAGGGCCTTGAACATGATGAGCTGGTCCTGCGGGAATTCCATATCCGCCCGCATCTGCTTATGGAGGGTGTACAGCGTCGTAGCGCCGTTCACGTGGTAGATTCTGAAGAAGCCCTTGATGCCAGTCAGGGTCACTCTGAGTCGGAATACCATATCGTAGTCAAGTCTTGTTTCTGAAGTCAAAGATACAATAAAAAACCGTCCCGATTGCAAATTTTCTCAAAAAACGCTACTTTCGTGGAAGTGGAAAACTACGACGCATACCGGAGCATCGCGGCCCGGAGCGAGGGGCTGTTCAAGGACAACGGCTCCCGTTTCATCGCCTTCGCATACCCCGTGGAAACGGAGGAGGAAGTGAAGGAAATCGTCGCTTCCCTGAAGAAGGAATACCACGATGCCCGGCACCACTGTTACGCCTACCGGCTGGGCTACAAGGGGGACCGTTTCCGGGCCAATGACGACGGTGAGCCCTCGGGTTCGGCCGGCCGCCCCATCCTCGGGCAGATCGACTCCATGGGCCTGAGTGACATCCTTGTCGTGGTCGTCCGGTATTTCGGCGGCATCAAGCTCGGCATCCCCGGCCTGATCCGGGCATACAAGACCTCCACGGCGGACGCCCTCTCGCAGGCGGAGGTCATCGACAAAGTCGCCGGTAAGACCTTCCGCGTCACCTTTGATTATCTGTCGATGAACGGGGTGATGAAGGTCCTCAAGGACATGGGCCTGTCCCCTTCCGCGCAGGATTTCTTCCTTGAATGCGCCCTGGAGGTCCGTGTGCGGCTGTCGATGGAGGAGGACTTCCTGGCCCGGCTCTCCGGCATGGCCCGGGCGGAAGAGGTGTAATCCATACACTATATGCAATAATAGTAGGTTTATTCAATTGGATTTCGTACCTTTGATACTTGCAAACGTAACTTAAATTGACAAGTATCATGTCCAAAAAAGTCCATGTCTTCAACGCAGGCCCCTGCCTTCTCCCGCAGGTCGCCATTGACAACACCATCGAGGCCCTGAAGGATTTCAACGGTACCGGCATTTCCGTCATTTCCGTCTCCCACCGCTCGAAGGAGTGGGATGCCGTGATGGAAGAGACCCGCGCCCTCTGGAAAGAGCTTCTTCACATCCCCGACACCCATGAGGTCGTGTTCCTCGGTGGCGGCGCCTCCCTCCAGTTCCTGTATGTCGCCATGAACTACCTGGAGAAGAAGGCCGCCTATCTGGACACCGGCGTGTGGGCCCACAAGGCCCTCAAGGAGGCCCAGGGTATCGGTGACGCCTATGCCATCGCCTGCTCCAAGGACAAGAACTACACCTATATCCCGAAGGGCTTCGAGATCCCCGCGGACCTCGACTACCTGCACATCACCACGAACAACACCATCTACGGCACCGAGATCCACGAGGACATCGACTGCCCGTGCCCGCTCATCGCCGATATGTCCTCCGACATCATGTCCCGTCCGGTGGACGTTTCCAAGTATGACCTCATCTACGGTGGCGCGCAGAAGAACGTCGGTCCTGCCGGCGTCATCTTCGCCATCATCAAGAAGGACTCCCTGGGCCGCGTGAGCCGCTACATCCCGACGATGCTCGACTACCGCACCCACATCGACAAGCAGTCCATGTTCAACACCCCGCCGGTCTTCGCCATCTTCGTGATGAAGGAAACTCTCAAGTGGCTCAAGAGCATCGGCGGTGTCGAGGCTATGTACGAGATCAACAAGGCGAAAGCCAAGCTCCTGTATGACGAGATCGAGCGCAACTCCATGTTCGTCGGCACCGCCGCGAAGGAGGACCGTTCCCTGATGAGCGTCTGCTTCGTGATGGCTCCCGGCAAGGAAGAGTTCCAGGACGAGTTCCTCGCTTTTGCCAAGGATCACGGCATGGTGGGCATCAAGGGCCACCGCTCCGTCGGCGGCTTCCGCGCCTCCCTCTACAACGCCTGCACCATCGACGATGTCCAGGCCCTGGTTGATTGCATGAAGGAATTTGAAAACTTGAAGAAGTGAGTCCGTTCCGGCACCGGTATTTTGAAAACCCCCGCTACGCGGTCCCTCCCATAAATGGGCCCCTCCCTCTTATAGTGCCGAGGGTGGCATAGGTTTTCAAAACACCGGTGCCTGCACTTTTCACTTCTTCCAAAGATTTTAACTATGAAGGTTTTACTTGCTACTCAGAAGCCTTTTGCTGCAAAGGCAGTTGACGGAATCGTTAAGATTTTGACTGAAGCCGGCCACGAGGTCGTGAAGCTGGAGAAGTATGCCGAGCAGGCGGATTTTGTCGCCGCTGTGGCCGATGTCGAGGCCATTATCATCCGGTCGGACAAGGTGACGGCCGAGGTGATCGCCGCCGCTCCGAAGCTGAAGATCGTGGTGCGCGCGGGCGCCGGATACGACAATGTCGACCTGGCCGCCGCCACCGCCGCCGGCGTGGTCGTGATGAACACCCCGGGACAGAACTCCAACGCCGTGGCGGAACTCGCCCTCGGCATGATGATCTTCATGGCCCGCACGCACTTCACCCCGGCCACGGGTTCCGAACTGCAGGGCAAGCGCCTGGGCGTCCAGGCTTATGGTAACGTGGGCCGCCTGGTCGGCCAGAAGGCCAAGGCCCTCGGCATGAAGATCTCCGCCCTCGACCCGTTCCTCACCGACGAGCAGATCGTCGCCGGCGGCGCCGAGCCCGTCCACTCCGTGGAAGAGCTCTACGCCACCTCCGACTACGTCTCCGTCCACATCCCGGCGCTCCCGACCACGATCAAGAGCATCGGCTATGACCTCATCACCAAGATGCCCAAGGGCGCCACGCTCGTGAACACCGCCCGCAAGGAAGTCATCGACGAGGAAGGCCTCCTGAAGGCCCTGGAGGAGCGTGAGGACCTGAAGTACGTCACCGACGTCATGCCGGACAACTACGACCAGCTCACCAAGAAGTTCGGCTACCGCGTCTTCGCCACCCCCAAGAAAATGGGTGCCCAGACCTCCGAAGCCAACGTCAACGCCGGCCTCGCCGCCGCCCGCCA